>JAJTBH010000087.1 GCA_021287005.1 Anaerolineae bacterium | reverse complement strand
TGAGCATTCCCGCTTTAATTACACTGGCGGCGGAAATTTGCGGCGCACCCGTGCCTGAAAATATTCTGCCCTCCTCCGCGGCGCGTTGGTTAAGCGAACCGCTTTCCTGGTTCCAGACCTTCATCTCGGCGCCCATCCCAATGTTGATGTTAAAACTGGCCGGATATTATTTTTATGTCGATACGGGCAAGGCCCAACGGGTCTTAAACTGGCGGCCTCAAAAAACCAGCCGCCAGGCAATCAGTGAGGCTTTTGATTGGTTTACCCAACAGGGTTGTTTTTGAGTAATTTTTACGGAAGTAATGCTTGACAAACGGATATAAATCATCAACAATCTATGTATTCCATGATGACCGGTTGGTAATTGGCGCTTCCGGGGTTCAACAACAAAAAATGGGGTTGTCTTTAAGATGAAGCCGGTTTTTGAGAAAAACAAGTTTCAACAAGCGGCATTGATAGGTGCATTTGTGACGGCAGGCCTGGGCCTGGGCGCTGTGTGTGTTTTATTTGCGGCGCCGGTCAGCCTGGTGCTTTTGCTGTTGCTGCCCCTGGTCTGGGTGGCTTTGCGCCGTTCCAGAAAATTAAGTTTAACGCTGGCGGCCTGGGTCAGCGCCTGCGCCATTTTTGCCGCAGTGTGGTGGTACCCGCAAAACCTGCTGGATAATGCACTTGGTCTGTTGAGCGGAGCCGGCCTTTATACGGCAGCTTTATTTTTGATTGATTATTTTCAAAAAGAACGGGTGCAGGCAGACGGTGAAGCTTTAAAAAAGGAAGAATCCGCTGCGCGTAGTTATCGCGCCGTGGCGATGTATGCCCCCCATTTTGAATTCTGGATTAAACCGGATGGCAATTTTGCCTACGTTTCACCGGCCTGTAAACGGGTCATCGGCTGCACTGCGACCGAACTGCTGCAAAATCCGGCGCGCCTGTTTGAACTGATCCAGCGCGAAGACCGTTCGCGCGTCTTTTTTGAATTAACCCGCGAAAAAAAGAAAAACGAAGAAAGCCGTCCTTTTGAGTTTGTTTTGCTCCTTTCCGAAGGTAATCTGCGTAATATTGAAATGCAATGTCACCAGATTTATGATGAAAGCGGTGAATACCTGGGTAAACGTGGAACGGCCGAAGATGTCAGCGAACAAAGGCGCGCGGTGCAGACGCTGCAAAACCGCCTCGAACGCCTGACCCTGGCGCTGGAAGGCGCCAATGAAGGTATGTGGGATTTTGATCTGGTGCAGGGTCAAATGGCTTTTAATCACAGTTATGCCCGATCACTGGGAATTTCCGAAACAATCACCAGCATCAGCATGCAGGAATTTTATGCCCGGGTGCACCCGGATGATAAAACCTTAATTATTGAAGCTTTAAAAAACCATTTGCAGGGCAAAACCGCCTATTATGAAGCAGAATACCGGCTTAAAGGAGAGGGCGGCTGGCGCTGGGTGCTGGACCGTGGCCGGGTGGCCGAGCGCGACCTGGGCGGTAAGGCCGTGCGAGTGGTGGGCGTGCATATTGACATGTCGGAGCGCAAACAGATTGAAGAAGCTCTGCGCCAGTCTGAAATGAAGTTCCGTCAGGTGGCCGAAAATATGCGCGAAGTCTTCTGGCTGCGTGATCGCAACAGTCGTAAATTTATTTTTGTCAGTTCGGGTTTCTCCGAAATCTGGGGACAATCGGCCGAAGCCCTTTATGATAACCCCAACCTGTTTATCGAATCGATTCACCCAGATGATTTAAGCCGGGTATTTGCCGCACAGAAAGACCTGTTTGAAATGGCGCGCGACATGCACGAGGAGTTTCGTGTGGTGCATAGCTCGGGCAGTGTTCATTGGGTCTGGTCGCGGGCTTATCCCATTTATGATGAAGCCGGGCGATATTACCGCATTGCCGGTTTTGTCGAAGATATCACCGAGCGTAAAAACGCCGACCTGTCGTTGCAGGAGAGCGAAAAACGCTATCGCGACCTGATTGAACAACAGGGCGGCGGTGTGGGTATTTTTGATCCGGCGGATAAGGTCATTTATATCAACCCGGCCGGTGAAGAAATTTTTGGCGTTCCACACGGTTCACTGGCGGGCCGCAACCTGAAGGAATTTTTATCGGACGACCAGCTTAATATATTGATGGGTCAGGCGGCTCTGCGTCGCCAGGGTGTGGAAAGCTCTTATGAATTAACCATCACCCGCCCCGACGAAGAACGGCGCAGCCTGTTGTTTACCGCCACACCGCGTTTTGACGCCAACAATCAATTTTTGGGAAATATCATTATCTTCCGTGATATTTCGCAGCGTAAGGTAAAAGAAGAACGTCTGTTGTACGTCAGCCAGCATGATACGCTGACCGGTTTGTATAACCGCAGCGTCTTTGAGGATGAAGTTAACCGCCTTGACCAGGGTATTTTCTGGCCGGTGGGTATCATCATGGTGGATGCAGATGGTCTAAAGATTATCAATGACCAGATGGGCCATGCTCGCGGCGATGAACTGCTCATCCGCATTTCATCCATTTTAAAATCTTCGGTGCGCGACAGCGACATTGTGGCGCGTGTGGGCGGCGATGAATTTGCGATTGTTTTACCCAGCGCCGACGCACTCAGTTTGCAGCATGTTATGGACCGCATTTTTGAACAGGTTGAAGACGAAAACCGCAAACCGGATACGCCTTTTACCATCAGCCTCTCGGCCGGCGGCATGGTTTGCAACCAAAAGGGCGGCTTGCGCGAAACGATTAAGGAAGCCGATGCGCGCATGTACCAGGTTAAAGCTCAGAAAAAGAACCAACTTTTTTTAAACCTGCCAATAATTGGTCGAAAGAAGTTATAGATAAGACCTTATGGTGAATGAACTTGGTACGCCCGTCGCTCACAGATTGGCATGGAAAAAACGCGTTTTTGCGGGGATGCATGTTTTATTGGCGTTGAGTATATTATTGGTCAGCGCCTGTTCACCGGCCGGAACGGCTTTATCCACGCCCACGGCAGCCACAACAACCGCTGCCCCCACCGCCACGCCCCTGCCAAGCAATACGCCCCTGCCTTCACCAACCGAAACCTTTACCACACAACCCAGTCTCACACCCACCCCGATTCCCGATTTACAGGCCATTCTCGATACCTATACACCCTCCATTCCGGTGGGTTTGTGGGGCATTTATATCGAAAACCTGAAAGGCGGCCAGACTGCCGTTTATCATGCCGGTGATGATTTTCACCCGGCATCAACGGTTAAGATTTACCTGGCGGTGGCCTTTTTATATTGGATGGACCAACACCCGGATGTCTCCTGGGATGATAAACCCGAATGGGATGCCAATCGTTCCTACCGCGAGATTTTACAGGCTTCTCTGGGCACTACCGATGAAATTGCTACCGGTGAGATTTATCGCTTTTTAAACAATCAGGAAGGCTATAATGCCTTTGTGCTGGCAAAATCGTGGGGAGCGTTACGCACCACCTTTGGCCCGCGTCAATCCACTGCGGCTGACCTGGGTTTGTTGTTAAAACACCTGTACAACAAGGAAATTTTATCCGATCAATCGCGGGAGATATTTTTCTCCATTTTGCAATCGGATAAACAGAAAAAATCGCCCGTTTCCGCCGGCATTCCCGATTCGCAGCAGGAATACTTGTTTGAAAAAAACAGCTCCGTATTCACCGAATCCTTAAACATCATGGCCGACACGGCCTTGTTTCAGCGCAGCGATTGTGCTTATACCATAACGATCTTAACCAACAAGGTTGAGCCTTTGCAGCAGGACCAGGTGGCAGATTTAATGAAATCCATTTCAAAGGCCGCCTTTGAAACTTACTGCGGATTGCCTTCCGGCCAGGTTTATCCCACCGAGACGCCCCAACCGGTTTACAGCCCCACTCCGGCGCCGACGGATACCCCCACGCTCACTTTTACCCCCCTGCCGCCCACGGCTACTTTTACCCCCTCGCCGACCGATCGTTATACGGCCACGCCGACTCAGGACACCCCCTTTACGCGGGATGTTAACCAGCTATTGGCTCAAATTCCTTCGGGGATTTCGGGTTTCTATTTTAAGAATTTTAAGACCGGCGAAGTGGTGTCGGTGCGCGGCAACGATACCTTCCATATCGCGTCAACCATTAAAGTGTTTGCCGGTGTGGCCTTTTTTGCCTGGCTCGACCAGCATCCCGGAGTGTCGCTGGATGATGTGCCCGATTGGGATAGCCGCAGCTACCGCGATTTGTTATATGCCATGCTGGTTGAATCGGATGAAAGCGTTACCGCCGGTTTTTACAACATGCTCAGTAATTATCCCGATTTTAACATCTATCGCCTGACCAAAAACTGGGGCGCCGTACATACCGACAGCGGTGAGCGTCAATCTACTCCCGGTGATGTGGTTTTGTTGTTTGAACGTCTTTACTGGCACCAGATATTATCGGATTCATCGCGGAATGAGCTGCTAAAAATCATGCGCACCAAAGCCGTCGATCGCGAGATGCCTGCCCTGGTTCGGGGTTTGCCCGAAGAGGAACGCGCTTACATGGCCGATAAAAACGGCCTGGTGTATGAAGATAACCTCAATGTGATAGCCGATGCCGCTTATTTTGAAAAAGAAAACTGTGCGTTTGCACTGATGGTGGTGACCAATAAAATTGACCCGGCGCACAAGGGAAAAATTAACGACGTCATCGCCGGTTTGTCCGCTTCGGCTTATAAAAATAATTGCCGCTAGGCAAACGCCTGCGACAATTATTTTTTCTTCTTCTCCAAAGATAAAAGCAATCTAGATCGATAATTTTTGATGAGGGTTAAAAAACCCTGAATAATTTTATTCCGGGTCAGGCAACCAGGGCCTGACGCCCGTAAAGCTGCTCTCGAATCTGCACAATCTGCCGGCGTAGATAATCATCCCGTTCTATCAGGTCAGCCACCCGGTCGCAGGCATGCATAACGGTGGTATGGTCGCGCCCGCCCATTTTTTCGCCGATTTGCGGCAGCGAAATGTTGGCATCCTCGCGCATCAGGTACATGGCCACGTGGCGTGGCAAGGCCACGTCGCGCGAGCGGTTGCGCCCCAGGATTTGTTCGGTTTTAATGTTAAAAGCATGCGCCACGGTTTGCACAACCTGTTCGGGTTGAATGGTGTTGGTGTGCGGCAGCAGGTCGACCAGGGCCATATTAACCAGTGAGGTAGTGAGCGGCTGGCCGCTTAGTTCGGAATAGGCCATAACACGTGTCAGAGCGCCTTCCAGTTCGCGCACGCTGGAGCGAATGCGTTGAGCGATCAGTTCAAGAATTTCGTCCGGCACGTTGCGCCCGCTTAATTCCGCTTTGGATTTTAAGATGGCAATGCGGGTTTCCAGATCGGGTGGTTGAATATCCACCGTCAGGCCCCACTCAAAACGTGAGCGCAGCCGGTCTTCGAGCATGGCCATAGCCTTGGGGGAGCGGTCTGAGGAAATGACAATCTGTTTATTCTGCCCGTAAAGGGTGTTAAAGGTGTGGAAAAACTCTTCCAGCGTCGATTCTTTGCCGATGAAAAACTGGATATCATCCACCAGCAGCACGTCGGTCTCGCGGTAGCGCTCGCGGAAAGCGGCTGTAGTGCGCGACTGAATGGCTTGAATCATGTCGTTGGTAAATTCTTCAGAAGAAACGTATAAGACCTTTAAGCCGCGTTGGGCAGCGGCGTTGCCGATGGCGTGTAAGAGGTGGGTTTTGCCCAGACCGACGCCGCCATATAAAAAGAGGGGGTTATAGGACCGCGATGGGTTTTCAGTCACCGCGTTCTCACCCACGGCCATACAGGCGGCATGTGCCATGCGGTTGTTTTGCCCGACGACAAAACTGTCGAAGGTGTAACGCGGATTTATGCTGGCGGGCGTTTGAACTTTGTTTTTAATTACCGGTGCGTTTTCAACCGGTTTTTCTTCAACGTGTACATTTTCAAAGTCTTTATGCCAGACGATAAAATTTACTTTTTGGGCGGCGTCCATCATTCCGCTCAAAATCCGGGTAATGGTTGTGGATAAACGGTCTTCCAGCCAATCACGGGCATAGGCATTGGGGACACCGATTGTATACGTGTAATCTTTGTAAGAAACCAATTCGGCGCTACGTACCCAGGTATCAAAAGAACTTTTGGGCATTTCCATTTGTAGCTGGCCGAGAGCGGCTTGCCAGGCTTGTTGATAGTTCATAATGGCAGTAGACCTCCTTTCGTAAGCGATGAGTCACCGGAAAAAGGCGACAAAAATTCACCAGACCCTTTTCCAGCAAGGGTTTCGTGATCCCCATGGATTATTATCATTTATGATGGAAGGTAATTGAAAAGAAACGGATGATCGAATTACCTAGTAGCATTCTAACAGAAACAAATTTTGCAAACAAGCTTTTTTGCCTACGAGAGCTTAAAAGAATCGGAATCTTTAAGAGACTTCAACCTTAAGGAATCTCGCGTTTTACATGGTTTTAATGGTCATATTCAGAACGGCTTTTCTGCTATAGATGGATTGAAATTTGATGGTATACCCCCATATATGGGGGGTAGTGCGTATAACAAGAAATCACCCGCTTGCTCAAATTTGCTTTCCAAAAATATTTAGGTTTTTCTAACGCATTGATTCGAGGGCGGGTGATTCTTGTTTGTGCGTTTCACAAGGTTTCACGTTTAATAACGTGGGTTAACCCTTTATTAATCATTTGATAACATCAAACGGGCCGCCTGCCGGCCGATTTGTACGGCAAAGTTGGTGCCGCGATCCCAGGGATATACCTGGCTCATGCTGGCAAAATAAAGGCCGGGGATGGGGGTACGGATGGCGGGAATATTTTTTGAATGGTCCAGCAGTGGAATGGGTTGGGCATATTCGGCTTTAAACAGCCAGCTTTTATTAATCCAATCGGCTGAAAAATCGGGATTAAACCGGCGCAGGGACGGTGTAAAACGCTCGACCAGTTCTTCTTTGTCCATTGAAAAATATTCATGACCGTTGTCGAGGTAATCGCCGCAATAGAGGATATGTTCGCCGCCAAAACGTTCGGCGGGCAGGTAGTTGGTATGTTCCACCATCGCCAGGAAGGGATAACCGGCGCTTTTGGGCAGACTGTACCAGTAATACCCTTCTTTTGACAACTGCTGTTTTATCGAAAGCACCAACACCACCGCGCCCATGTGTTTCAGGTTTAACAACCCGCCGAGATAATCGGACGGCAGGCCGGGGGCCAGGCGCGCCAGCAGACCGGGTGAGCTGGTAACCAGCACCTGATCAAAATGTTGTTCACCGCCGGGCAGGGTTAAATTAATGCCGCCCTGCGGGGCGCTTTCAATGCGGCTGATGGGGGTTGAAAGTTGAATATCTATGCCCATCTGGCGTAAAATGGCGGCAAAATCGTCTGAAAAAGCCTGGAAGCCGCCTTTATACGTGCCCAGGCGCGTGGTTCGGGTTTTAAAACGCGCCCAAAACCAGGCCATGTTGACTTCCTTATAGTGCTCGCCAAACTTGCCCACCAGCAGGGGTTCGAACATGGTTTTATAAAGACTTTCGCCGTAATACTTTTTAATCCAGTCGTAAGCAGTATGGTGTTCCAAATTGCGCCAATTGGCCAGAAAACGCAGGTAAACGGTTACCAGGCCAAAACGCACCATGTCGGGAAAGGAAAATCCCGGAAAAACCAGGGCTGCCAGTGGGGAATCGAGTGGGTAAAACTTTTCGTTGTAATACACCACGGTTTTGGGGCGCGGGAAAAACACATTTTGCGACAGGCCCAGTTCATTAATCAGACCGAGCATGTCTTTGTCGCTTTGAAACCAATGATGATAAAACTGTTCAACCGACCAATCCCAGTGGGGTTCTTTAAACCCACGCGCCAGACCGCCCACATAATCGGCGGCTTCAAAAATGGTCACCTTGTGACCGGCCTTGTTCAGGTCATAGGCGGCAGCCATGCCGCCGTAACCGGCTCCAATAACGGCTATGTTCATTCGATTTTATCTCCCCATTTAAGACCTTCACGGGTAAAGTAATAGGCACCTAAAGCGGTGATCGGCACCCATAATGCCATATGCAGCACCAGGGTATAACCGGTGGCGATTGCGCCCGGCACACCATAGGCGGTCAGCAGGGCAATGCCGGGGGCGTCAAAAGTGCCGACATAACCGGGCGCCGAAGGCAGGGTGGTGGCCAGGTTGACAATACCGTTCATTAACATGAGTGTGAAAAAGCTTACTTCAAAAGAAAAGGCGTGCATCACAAACCAGTATTTGCCGGTTTCAAGCAGCCAGATGAGGGCCGAAGTTAAAAAGACCATTAACGCTTCCTGGGGCGAACGCAGCGACTCAAGCCCGGATAGGAAACGGTTGGTAAACGTGCGGATGTTTTCGCGCCAGCGCAGGGGCACCAGCCGGTCGATCAGGACATTAACCACCCGTTCGGTGACCTGCGGGAACATGGCCGCCAGCAAAAAGACCAGCAGCGCGCCGATGAAGGCGGCAGCGCCCCACAACGACAGTTCCTGAATGTTGCCAACGAAACCCGAATCCTTGTTTAAACCGGCCAGTTCGGGCAGGTTCAGGAACACAAAGGCCAGCATGACCACGCCGTCAAATATACGCTCGACGATGATGGTTGCCAGTGAAGCCGAAATGGAAACCCCTTCGTGTTTTTTAAGCACCACGGCGCGCAGCAATTCGCCGGCGCGGGCGGGATAAATATTGTTGCCCATATACCCGATCGTGACGATGGGAAACATGCGCCGGGTGGGCACCTTTTTAAGCGGGCGAATCAGGTAATGCCAGCGCCAGGCGCGCACCCAGACCGCCACAAAATATACGGCAATCCCGGGCAGCAGCCAGAGGTATTGCGCCGTAGTTAAGGAAACCCAGACTTTGCTGAAATCTATGCCCCGCAGGGCGAGGTACAAAAAGACGATACTGATTAATAAACCAAGCCAAAATTGCCATCGTTTCATAGAGTCTGATTCTACCATGAGCGAATCATTTTTACACCGGTTTGAAAGACCGGCCGGATTGGCCTTGTTGTTAACAGGTGTCGTGCTGCACTTTTGCAGGCCGCCCTCTGTTAAAATTTATCAAAACCGGCAAAGCGAAGTACAATTTCTTTATGAAACCGTTATTTCACCGCCGGGGGGCGGTCGGGTTGGCGCTGATATTGATTTTGCTTTCGGCCTGTTCTTTTGATGCCCTGCTGCCGCCCATACCGACGGGATATGTTATCCCCACCGTAACTCTGACGCCCACAGCGCGTCCCTCAGCCACGCCGGGCACCACACCAACCGAAATGGACATTGCCGGCGCCGGAACGGCTCTGCCGCCTGCTCGTGCGCCTATAAATACACAGAACCTTCGCAGTCTGGCGCCGTTTGCCCGCCAGGGCAAGGGCCTGCCGTTGTGCCTGGCCTTATCACCGGATGGAAAATCGATTGCGGTCGGTTCAACGCGCGGCATCAGCCTGTTTGACGGCGAAAGTTTAAAAGAGACCCTGTTTATCAAAACGAACTTTTCACAGCAGGCGCTGGCTTTTGCGGCCGATGGAACTATGCTGGCCTCGGCCGGAGCGGACGGATTCATCTCGCTCTGGTCTCTGCCGGATGGAACCTTGCAGCGCCGCTTAAAAACCGATTTTTATTCCTATACCGTCGTTTTACAATTCAGCCCCGATGGTAGCCGCCTGATTTCAAGTGATGCACAGCGTGTGACGCGCATCTGGTCGGTGACGGATGGCAGCCAATCGGGTGCGATTGTGGAAAACGCGCGTATCATTCGCCGCTTAAGCTTTTCGGACCAGGAAAACCGGCTTTTTAGCTGGGCGCCCAAAGAGCCGGTTAAAATCTGGAATCTGGATACGGGCAGCAAGGTCCGTGATATTTTTGTCGGGCAGGATGAACTGGGCCGAGATACGATCAACGGCGATTTTTCGGATGATGGGGCTTATTTTGCCGCAAATTCCGGCCTGCGGGTGCGGATATTTCGCACCAAAACCGGCACTACGCGCCAATTGCTGCGGTTGACCGAAACGGCCCGGTATGTGCTGCTTTCGCCGGATGGCAGTGAACTGCTGGTGATATTCGCCAATCAAATGGCGCTTTATCGGGTGGAAAGTCGGGATGCACCTTTGATATGGGATTTGCCGGCCGGCGGTCTGCCTGCCGATACAAAAATCAGCTTCAGCGCCGATGGACGCGGGTTGTGGTTCATCTCGGACGCTCCCAAATACTTTGACCTGGGCAGCGGCGCAGTTAAACAAAGCGGCACGCCTGATTTTGCCCCTGATTATGTTTTATCCGAGGTTTTTACGGATCCGGTTGAAACGGCGCGGGAACGGGTGTTTTTAAACGGCAGCCTGCAAACGCTGGATGCCGCCGGGCGGATCGTTAAAAGCAGCGTTTTAACCGGCGAAGCCATCAACGCCGCCGCCCTGGCACCGGATGGCGAAACCATTGCGCTGACAGGCCGGGGCATGGGCTTAACGCTCTGGTCGCCTGGCGGCGAACGATTGGCCCGGCTGGATGACGATTTTTATACCAGCCTTTCTTTTTCTGAGACGGGTTTGCTGGCGGCGGCTCGACCGGACGGGCGAATCAACATCTGGGATGTAAAAAAGAGTGACATCCTTTACAGTCTGAATAACGCCGATTCTTTACAGCAGGTCATGTTTTCATCGGATGGCAGCCGGCTGGCGGCGCGTACCACCGGGCAGGTTAGCCTGTGGTCGTTGGCGGAACAAAAAGTTGTCGCCACGTTTGACGGTTGTGCCATGTGTTTTTCGCCGGATGGCAGCCGCCTGGCTGTGCTTTCATCCCTTATGTCCGGACAATTCATTACCGTTTATGAAAGCGCTTCGGGGAAAAAATTACAACAAATCAATCACACCACGGGCCAAAACGTTGCTTTTTCTTCCGATAATAACCTGCTGGTGACCGCCGGAGATTTCATCCGTTTTTATTCACTGTCGGATGCCAGTTTAATTCAACAGATACCCGCTGGCGGTTTATTGGGAAAGGTGCGTTTTGTCGATGAGGATCGTTTGTTGGCCATTTCAGCCAATGACGGCAGTGTCCTTTTCTGGGGCATTCCATAGGTTTGTTAATCCAAACTTAATCCGGGAGAGTTTGTTATAATTTACCCATTCATGCTATCATAGAGGCAATGATGAAATTATTTCACCTCTCGCTCTCGAATTCCAAAATGTTTTATCGTCTGTTAAGTTTATTCATCGGTCTGTCGTTTGTTCTGTCGGCTTGTCAGAATGGACCTCAAACCCCGGTCAGCCCAACCCCCAGCGGCACTTTTGCGGTGGATAGTCTTTTCCGTGAATATTATGCCGACCTGGGCGGCGAGGCTCGCCTGGGACCGGCCATTTCGCCCCTGGTGGAACGCGACAATTTAAAATGTCAGTATACCCTGGCCGTTTTAATGTGTTTGAATCCTGAAATTACCGGCAGCGGCCGGTTTTACCTGTCTTCTCTGGGTGTAAAAATCGGCATTCATGAAGATCCTCCACCGGCGCCTGAAAAAGAAAGCACCCTGGTGTTGGATGGATACCCGATTTACCCCGCTTTTGCGCAAATGATTAACACCCTGCGTGGCCAGGCGGTGGTGGGTAAACCCTTAACCGCTGTCCATTTTGATTATGAACGCCAGCGTGTTGAACAATATTTTGAAAACGTCGCTTTTTCATTCCGCTTTAATGATCCGGCCGGTGCAATTACTTTGCTGCCTTACGGCTGGTATTATTGCGGCGAAGCCTGCCAGTTTGATTTGCCTGAAGGTATAACCTTTGATCCGCTTAAGAAAGCCATCGATACACCCTTTGCGACCGGTTTGGAGAAAATTGGCGGGTTAAAAACCAGCGGGCAGGCTCTGACTCAGGCCTATTCAACAGCCGACGGCGCCCTGGAGCAGGTTTACGAAAATGTGGTTGTATATGCCCCGGCCGATAAAATGGATGAAATACATCTGCGCCCGCTGGCGCGTTCGTTATCCATGATTAGCACAGAACCCGGCCCCAAAAAATATGGCATTGACCAGAACGTGATTTTTTACCCGGTGCAGGGCGAGCTTGGATATCATGTGCCGGTTGTGTTTGACCAATTTATCACCCAACATGGCGGTTATGATTTTTCGGGTGCTCCGGTTGCCGAAGCCATGTTTTATGAAAACGATGTTCCGCGCCAATGTTTTGAGAACTACTGCCTCGATTATTATCCCACCGCAGCCGAAGGCATGCAGGTGCGCCCGGTTTCACTGGGACGCCTGTATATGCAAAAATTTACCCCGCTGAGCGCCGTTCCCACGGTTATGCAGCCGCTAAAATTAACGCTGACGGCCCATGAAAAGATGCCACAGATTGGCGGCAAGGATAAACAGTTTATCGATATTAATGCGCTTGTTACGGATACGCAGCAGCCGGCAAGCGATGTTACCATCCTGCTCACGCTGACTTTGCCCGATGCCACCCAGACCAGTGCGCGTTTGCAGCCCACGGATGCACAGGGCCATACTTCGGTGGAAATTCCGGCCATGCCGGCTTTACCCAACGGCAGTATGATCGTTTATAAGGTTTGCAGCGATGAGCCGGGGGATCATTCCGCCTGCGTTTATGGTTCTTACCTTGTCTGGAATCAG
>JAJTBH010000086.1 GCA_021287005.1 Anaerolineae bacterium | reverse complement strand
ATCAGGCCGTATTGGATAAAACCGGTGAACGCCCCTTGATCGCAGAAAACGTACCGACGTCTTTGGAAGTTAATCCGAATGAAGGCCATCCGCTTTCCTGGATTCACGGACCGCTTAAGGACCCTTATAAGGTGGTGCAGTACGGTGAAGCTCTGGGATTGGGCTCGCGCAGTTATGAACTGGTGGATGTGCTGCCGGTGGAAGAAATTAAACCGGCTCCCATCGGGTATATTTCAGCTCAATAAACAAACCGGAATTTTTCCTGGTATTCTCAACCGTCCGTTCGTTTTCCAGTCGAACGGACGGTTGAGTTTTAAGGTTAAAAATATAATATTTTGTTAATAATTAAGTGATACAATTATATTGTATCAAACATAATAATAAAAGGTAATAAAATGTCATCCATTTACGATTTCTCAGTAAAAAAAGCAGACGGCAGCCAACAGGATCTGTCGGAATTTAAAGGTAAAGTGTTATTGATTGTGAATACTGCCAGCAAATGCGGCTTTACGCCTCAGTACAGCGAGTTGCAGCATCTTTATGAACAATGGGGCGGTCAGGGTTTTGAGATTCTGGCGTTTCCCTGTGACCAGTTTGCTCACCAGGAACCCGGCAGTGATACAGAAATTCAGGAGTTTTGCCAGCTAAATTACGGTTTAACTTTCCCGGTTTATGCCAAAATAGACGTTAATGGAGAAAGCGCGCATCCTTTGTATACTTATCTGCGTTCCCAGAAAAAAGGTATGTTTGGAGATGCGATTAAGTGGAACTTTACAAAGTTCCTGGTAGATCGTAATGGGCAGGTGATCAAACGATTTGCTCCGACGATTAATCCTCAAGAAATTTCACCCGTTATTAAAAAATACCTGGAGTTAAATGCCTGATTTATCGGACGATTTTTTATTATTAAATAATCAGTTTTGTTTTACCCTCTATGCCGCTTCACGCAAGGTGATTCAATCTTATGCACCGCTGCTTAATGAATTGGACCTGACCTATACCCAGTACATTACGCTGCTGGTTTTATGGGAGCATCCTGTTTTGCCGGTGAAAGACCTGGGTGATTTTTTGATGTTGGATACGGGTACGCTCAGCCCCCTGTTAAAAAAATTGGAAAATAAAGGGCTGGTAACGCGTACACGCTCCAGGTCGGATGAACGCATTGTAATGATTAAGATCACCGAGGCGGGCGCTGCCTTAAAATCCACTGTTTTAAATCGTTTGCCGGATTTATTGTGCAAAGCGTCGCCGGACGCAGAAGAAATCATTGATCTGCGCAATCGTTTGCAGCGCGTCATTTTGCATATGGAAGCCTGTCAGGAATAACCGGTAAAAACGGCAAAATAGCGGGTTGATTAATTTTTAAATCGTCGTAAAATCATCTCAATTTTGTTTTATCAGACCTGATCTCGTCTGGCTGAATAATTCAGGCCAGTTCGTCAGCGGGGTTAATGTGAAAGTAGAAAGGACTTAATATTTTATGGGTAATACCTATATTCCCGAAAGCGCCATGGCAATTTTTGCCCATCCGGATGATATTGAATTTTCCTGCGCCGGAACCCTGGCGCGCTGGGCAAAAGCCGGAGCGCGCATTTCTTATGTTTTGTGTACCAGTGGGGATGTGGGCATCTCCACGCCCGGCATGACTCGCGCAGAAGCCACCCGCATTCGCGAAACCGAAGCGCGTGAAGCTGCTCGCATCACCGGCGCAACTGAAATAATCTTTTTACGTGAACCGGATGGTATGCTGGAAAACACCAGGGATTTGCGTCGAAAACTGGTGCGCGAAATTCGTCGTTTTCGCCCTGAAGCCATCATTTGCGGCGACCCAACCGCATTATGGGGCGGCGACGATTATATCAACCATCCCGACCACCGTGCGGCCGGTTGGGCGGCGGTGGATGCAGCTTTTCCGGCAGCCGGTCAACCCAACCTGTTTGAAGAACTGGAAGCAGAAGGATTAAAGGCTTCAAAAGTTCGCAAAGTCTTTGTGGTGCAATGGGAGGGTGGTTCCACTTTTGTTAATATCGACGATACCATTGAAACCAAGGTTGCCGCTCTGAAAGCGCATGTCAGCCAGGTTTCCAATCTGGATTGTGATTCCTTATTGCGTGAGTGGGCCGCGGGCGCTGCCAAAGGCAAAGAAATGCAATACGCCGAAACTTATCGCGTGATTACCCTGGAAAACGACGAATTCTGGAAGGACTATATTCAGAAAAACGGTCAGGCTTAATCTTATCAGCGTATATGAATTTGCAGCCCACGCCGCTCGATTTTGGTGAGCCCGGCGTGGGTTGTTTTAATACAGCCTTGTAAATCCAGGTAGGTCAGGCGACGCAGTGATTTGATGACTCTTAACCCGGTGTCGGTAATGCGATTGCAATAACTCAAGTTAAGGTGTTCCAGGTTGTTTAGCGCTGAAAGCGCTTCAAGCCCGCTGCTGGTGAGCGAGCAAGAACTGAGATTGAGTCCCTTGAGTTGTTTTAAATCTTTCAGGTAAACCAACCCGGCATCGCTAATATTACGGTTTTCCGACAGGTTTAAAAAGGCCAGTTCGGGCACTGAAACCAGCTCTTTTACCAACGTCGAGAGGGTGGCATCATAAATGTTCTGGATGCGAACATGAATTTCGTATCCTTCGCGAATATTAAAAATTCCGGGACCGCGGTCAAAATCCTGCCATAGATCGTTGCTGCCGGCAGGGCGGTCATAAATGATGATGGGTAAAACACTTGAAAATTTGCTCATCTGTCAGGCACATCCAATAAGTTCTTCGATTTCGGCGCGGCTGTTAAGCGTGGCAATAACTCTGCCGTCGCGCATTTGAATTACCCGGTCAACATAAACACACATGCGTAAATCGTGCGTAACCATGATGCCGGCGCGTTGTTGTTCATGAATTAAATCTGCAAAAATTCGCACCACCTGGTAGGCGCGTTCAGAATCGAGGCTGGCGGTGGGTTCGTCGGCCAGCACCACGGCCGGGTTATGGATTAACGAGCGGGCAATCGAGACTCGTTGTTTTTGGCCGCCCGAGAGCTGGTTGGGCAGGTTGTTGAGCCGGTCTTGAAGGCCGAGACGTTCCAATAATTCCAGCGCGCGAGCATGACTTTGTTTGTTAAAGCCGTTGTTCAAACGCAGCATTAATTCCGTATTTTCTAAAACGGTCAGGTAAGGAAGCAGGTTGTTGGCTTGAAACGTAAAACCAATCCGCTCCCGGCGGAAACGAACGCGGTCGTTATCCGAGAGGCTTGCCAGGTCCTGCCCGTCAATATTTACCCTGCCGCTGGTCGGGTTTAACAGTGCAGCCAACATGGCTAACATGGTGGTTTTTCCCGATCCACTGGGGCCAACCAGGGCGACAAATTCGCCGGCTTTAATATTAAAACTCACCTCTTCAACCGCACGCACGGTTAAGGTGCGGGTCTGGTATGTTTTGTTAACGGCTTCGGCCAATATTATATCAGACATCTCATCCCCCTTACGATGATAAACCCAAAGCAGCCAGTGGTTCGACTGAAATTGCCAGGCGCACCGAGACCAAACCGCCCAGTGGCCCGATGGCTAACAGGGTGCCGACGGCGATAATGATTGAGACGCCGTTAAAAACGATGGGAATCCCGGTGGGCAGGGCCAGCGCCAGCAAACCGGTGACCAGAGCTCCTAAAAACACGCCGAAAACTGTCACCAGAATGATTTGCAAAACCACCGCTGCACCGACGGTTAGATTGGGTGTTCCAATGGCTTTTAACACCCCGATTAAAGGAATTTTTTGCAGCATTTGGATCTGGAAGAAACCGCCGATAACCAGCATGCCAATTAACAACGTAAAAAACTGCTGGGTATTTAATGTGCTTTGTTGGGCGCTGTAGCCCGGTATGGCTTCAATTGCTTTTTGAATGCCGACCACTTCTACATCCGAAACCTGTTCTTGAATGCGCTGCGCTACCTGGTCCGCCTCGGCCGGGTTATCCACACGAATAACCACGATATTTGAAATTAAATCCACCAGAGAACGGCTGGTTTGTTGAGAACGAACTTTATCCCAGGTAAGGCGCGGCATAAAGATGGAAGGGCTGAACTGGTATTGTTGGCTTTCGGTGATGCCAACCACCTGTAAATTAAAAAATTTTTCCTTGGTGTCTTGAATCGTTTTCAGACGAATCATATCACCGACACGAATATTTTCTTTAGAGGCGATGCGGCCGTCAATAATTACCTGAGAGGCTTCCAGACCAATTAATGAAACGGTTAAATCAGGCCGGCCGTTGTCAAATATCAGAGTGGCGGAACTTAACCCCAGCGTGCCCACGCTGTTAACGCCATCCACACGGGCGATGCTGTTGACCTTTGATTCTGAAATCTGGCTGGCGTTGGCCGAAAGTTTTACGTTGGCTTGAAAAGCAATCAACTGGGCATCGATTTTGGAAAGATATTCCTTGTTAGCCAGTGCCAGACCTTCACCCAGGGCGGCGATAAATAAAACCAGAGTGGTGATTAAAGCGATAACCAGGCTGAACAAAAAAAATCGCCCCCGGTTGCGCCAGACTTCTTTAAATGCCAGATAAAATGCCATATTTATTACTCCCCGACAATAATCGTACAATAATTGTTTTAATAATTTGCAGCGGCGATTAATTAATAATCCCACTGTTTATAAATCATTATAGCCTATCCGATATTATAGATAGAATATATATGAATTTTAATAGAATTCTCTACAGTTTTGTAAAGTATACCGTGTAAAAAACCGTAAAATTTATGCTATACTATTAACAGTTGAATGAACTTCAACCAAAAAAGAATAGCCATTTTAAAACAAGGAGGTGATGCCAAAACATGAACGATAGTACCAAACGTAGCGCTGCGGCATCCCTCCTGTTTATACAGTGATAGTGCCGCAGCGCGCCCAACCATAGAATGTCTCTCTTCGTTATCTAAAGAGAGGCATTCTATTTTTAACGACTATTTATGTGTTTGTTTTGCTCTGGTTTTCGTCCCCAAATGAAATGCCCAGTGAACGGGCGGTTGTCATCGTGTCACCATGAATATCGACTCGTTTGGGAATATCGAGTGCCTGGTTAAGTGGAATGGCAATGATGTTCTCACAATCCAGGGCCACCATTTTGCCAAAATCGGCTGCTAACGCCAGGCGCATGGCAGCCGCACCAAAACGTGATGCCAGCCAGCGGTCAAAAGCAGTTGGGCTGCCGCCGCGCTGTAAATGTCCCAAAACGGTCACACGCGTTTCAATGCCGCCATGCTCTTCAATATATTTGCCCACCACCTGACCGATACCACCCAGGCGCGGGGCATAAACACTATCACCCATGATTGAATAAACCTGCTCTTCCCCGCGTGGTTGGGCGCCTTCGGCCACAGCTAGAATCGAAAAATGACTGCCCTGCTGGATGCGTGTCTGAAGTTTGGCGCAAACCGCTTCAAAACTGAACGGAATTTCGGGGATTAAAATCACGTCGGCGCCTCCGGAAATGCCGGCATGCAGGGCAATGAAGCCGGCATCCCGACCCATTACTTCCAGCACCATGGCGCGGTGGTGGGCCTCGGCAGTGGTGTGCAGACGATCCAGGGCTTCAGTGGCAATGCTCAGAGCCGTGTCAAAACCGAAGGTGAATTCGGTGCCGCTGATGTCGTTATCAATGGTCTTGGGCACCCCCACAACCGGCACACCCAGTTCATGCAGTTCACGCGCAATGCGCAGGGTGCCGTCACCGCCCACAACGATCAATCCATCCAGTTGCAGTGATCGAATGCGATCGATGATCTGGCCGGAGATGTCTTCAATCACGACCTGTCCGTCTTTAACGACTTTGCGGGCAAATGGATTACCACGGTTGGCAGTCCCCAGAATGGTGCCGCCGCGCGGCAAAATGCCGCGTACCTCTAAAGTAGTGAGCGGAAATATGCCGTTGGGGGAAACAAACCCATCAAATCCGTCACGCACCCCCAGGACCGATGCGCCATATTGATCGGCGGTTTTTACTACGGCGCGTATGACGGCGTTTAATCCGGGGGCATCGCCTCCCCCGGTAAGGATTGCAAAACGTTTCATATTTACCTCCAACAAGATTTAATCAGGAGCATGTTAAACCTTTATGAACAGCTTAACTCATTGTACCTGTTTTGGTAAACCAGCCAAACGAGGTTTATTTAAAAGTATACAAAAATGTTGGGAAGGGGATTGTTAAAAAATACCCTTTTTGATCAACATCCAACCTTTTCGATCCATAATTATTATGACTGTTAATCATAAACTTTTCATGGTATAGTGTTTGTATATGGCTTTTAATATCTGGTGGATTCGCAGAGATTTACGTTTATACGATAACCCGGCTTTAATGACTGCTTTTAAAGCAAACGAAGGTTATGTCATTCCGTTGTTTATATTGGACCCTTCACTGCAAATTTCCTGGGAATCGCGCCGTTTTGTTTTTTTAATTAAAGCCTTGCATCATCTGAATGCGGATTTACGCAGTCGTGGCAGCCGTTTAATTATGCGTCAGGGTAATCCGTTGAGTGTGTTAACCCGGCTAGTTCACGATTTGCCGATTAATGCCATTTTTGCCGAAGCCGATTATTCACCTTATGCGATAAAAAGAGATAATGAAATTAAAAAAACACTCCCCCTGCAAACTGTGGGAGGGGTCAGTTTGCGCGACCCCGATTTGGTGCTTAAAGCCGATGGGCAGCCTTATACGGTGTTCACGCCTTATTCTCGCGCCTGGCGATCTCTGCCCCTGGAACTGGCCGCGCCGGTTGCAGCTCCGGTGCAAATGCGCTCTGTGCCGCAAGAAATTGATTCGCTTGATCTGCCAAATGCTTTTGAACTGCCCTATTATTTGCCCACCGAATCCGAAGGGCAAATGCGGCTCGAATCGTTTATTAACACAAAAATTGAAAATTATGCATTGCGCCGCGATCGAATGGACCTGGAGGCGACATCAAACCTGTCGCCCTATCTGCGGTTTGGTTTGGTTTCGGCCCAACAGGCTGTAAGGGCTGTGATATCATATTGCGCCGGTTTACCGGATGAAGACCGGCAGGCCGGGGCCTATAGCTGGTTAAATGAGTTGATCTGGCGAGAATTTTATAACGCCATTTTATTTCATTTCCCGACCGTGCTTAAAGAAGCTTTTCGGCCGGGGCTGCGCCAGATTAACTGGCGCGTGGATACAGCCGGTTTACAGGCCTGGCAAAGCGGGCAGACTGGTTACCCGGTGGTGGATGCGGCCATGCGCCAGCTACAGGAAACGGGCTGGATGCATAACCGCGCCCGCATGATAACGGCTTCATTTCTGGTGAAGGATTTGTTAATTAACTGGCAGGAAGGTGAACACTGGTTTATGCGCCAGCTATTGGATGGAGACCCGGCGGCCAACAACGGCGGCTGGCAGTGGACGGCCGGGGTAGGCACGGATGCAGCGCCTTATTTCAGGGTGTTTAATCCGGTATTGCAGGGACAAAAATTTGACCCCGTTGGGGTTTATGTTCGCCGCTGGGTGCCTGAACTGGCAGCCGTGCCGGATAAATATATTCACCAGCCCTGGTTGATGCCGGTTTTATTGCAGCGTGACCTTCACTGCCGTATCGGGGTGGATTATCCCGATCGATTGGTGGAGCATGACCGGGCGCGGGAGCGGACTCTGGCCGCCTATCAAGAATCGCTCAGGGCGTCAGATACCCAGCATAAAATCGTTTAATAACCCCAACGCTTCTTTGAAGTTTTTTCGACCCAGACCGATGCGGAAGTGATTGCCGGGCAGGTCAAACATGCTGGCCGGAACCAGCATGACATCTTTACGTTCAATCACCTGTTGGCAAAAATCGTCAATTGCAACGGGCATGTTCAGGCGCGGAAAGGCAATTGAGCCGGCCTGCGGCGGTAGCCAGTTAAATTGATCGGCAAAACGTTCAAAAAAGGCATTGGCCACAAGCAGATTTTCGCCGATCAGGT
This sequence comes from Anaerolineae bacterium, assembly GCA_021287005.1. Classification (GTDB taxonomy): domain Bacteria; phylum Chloroflexota; class Anaerolineae; order Anaerolineales; family Anaerolineaceae; genus JAJTBH01. The sequence continues at coordinate 4,787 of JAJTBH010000086.1, read as the reverse complement.
TAACATTGCGCCTGGTAATGACCTCGCGTGCTCGTAATGCGGCCAGGGAAAGAATTTCGGAGGGCGCGCTGCTGCAAATGGTGGTGTAATCTTTATACAGGGCCCATTTGTGGAAGAGGCGTTCATCTTGCGTTGCCAACCAACCGCTGCGCAAGCCGGGTAGGGCGAAGGATTTGGATAAACCGCTTAAACTGATGCCTTTTTCATATAAATCGGCAATGGGCGGCAAACGCCGGACAGGATCATATTCCAAAAAGCGGTACATTTCGTCGGAAAAAAGATAAAGATGGTTCGCGCGCGCAAAATCAACAATACGCAGCAGTTCGGGCAGGCGCGGTAAAAATCCGGTGGGGTTATGCGGAAAGTTAATTACCAGCAGACGTGTATCTTCCTGCAAGCTGTTTTCCAACTCGTCAAAATCCAGTTCCCAGGCGTTGTCGCCGGCTTTTAACAACCAGGGCGTCACCTTGCAGCCGCGCGAGCGGGCAATTTCATAAAGCGATTGATAAGCCGGAAAAAGGCCAATGACATGGTCGCCGGGATTAATCAGGGTTTGCATGCAGATGAAAATGCCCTCCTCGGGGGTGAGGGTCATGATGGTATCGGCCGATACCTTTTCATAAAGCAGCGCTATTTCTTCGCGTAAGGCGGGCAGGCCGAGCGATTCGGTATAACCCAGGTTAAGTGACTGCCAGCGAGCCAGGCTGTCGGCATCGGCCAGCTCCAGCACCTCCGGCATACTCAGGCTTTCACAATCTGAAGCGCTTAATAAATAACGCGCCTGAAATTCATAACGGGCAAAATAACGTTCCAATTTAAACGGAGCAATCATGCCAACCTCCCAGGACTACAGGGCTTCTGCCAGGACATCCAGAGCTTGCTGAAGCAGACTCATGTCGGCCTGTGTGCCCATGTGCCCAAGGCGAAAGACCTTGCCGGCCAGGGCGCCATAATTGCCGCCGACCACCAGTCCGCGCTCACGCAGGCGCTGGTCAAACTGGGGCCAGGTGATTCCTTCGGGTACTTTAACCGCCGTAACGGTGGGAGATTGGATGGCGGAAGGAGCCGGAAAAAGCGTGTAACCCAATTTGGGTAATTGCTGGCGGCAGTAATCGGCAACACGGGCGTGCCGCTGGAACACCTGCTCGAGCCCTTCCTGCAAAAGCAATTCCACAGCGTGATTAAAGGCGGCCAGACCCTGCCAGTAGGGGGTATAGGGGAAATAAAAATCTTTTTGCGCGGTTAAGAAGGGTAACAAAGCATCATAACCGCTGTAATTAACTTTTTTAATAATCTCCCAGGCCGGGTCGCTGACGGCGACAAAAGAAAGAGCGGGCGGAGCTGAAATGACTTTTTGCGAACCACCCAGCAACAGGTCGATACCCCATTCATCCGTTAAAACCGGTGCACCGCCAACGCTGGCGACGGCGTCTACATATAAAAGGGGGACGCCATACTGCTTTTTTAACTCACCCAGGCGGGCAATCGGGTTTAATGTACCGGAAGGTGTTTCGCAGTGCACAGCCGTGATCATTTTGGGATTAAACTCTTGAATGGCTTTTTCGATACCTGACCAATCCGCAAATGTGTTTTCTGCGCCAAATTCAAGAGTACGCACCTCCGCCCCGATGGAACGTGCCATGTCGCCAATTCCCGAACCGAACAGGCCGGTGGAAAGGGTTAAAACCCGGTCGCCGGGTTGCAGACAGCTTTTTAAGGCGCCCCACAGGGCAATCATACCTTCACCGGTATGAATGGTGACTTTGTTTTTGGTTGCTGCAAGAGTTTGTAAATTTTTCTCGGAGCGGTTGTAAAGGTCCAGGTAGTCATTTTCAAGATCGCCGGAACCGTAATTATTTAAGTAATAGGCCAGCACCGTTTGCGGCACGCGTACCGGGCCGGGTACCATAGGAATGGGATAAGTTTCCATGTTTTATTCCTCCCGCTTATATATAAAATTACCCGGCCGGGTATTCCGACCGGGTAATTATGATTATACCCTTCACCGTTGTAAATGTGTTTTTCGTTCAAAAACGATATTAATAACCGGTGATGTTATATCAATGAGATAAAGTATCGATGAAAACGATCATCAGTGGTTAATTCGGGGTGGAATGAAGTGGCCAACAGGCGACCCTGTTGCGCGGCGACAATGCGTCCGTCTGAGAGGCGGCTGATAACTTTGACCTGTGGCCCAACAGCGGCAATTAATGGGGCCCGAATGAAAATAGCATGATAATCGGCGGCATCCAGACCGGCTGCAGAAAAAGCAGCAACCGGCAGTTCGGTTTCAAAACTGGCAATCTGGCGGCCAAATGCATTACGTTCAATTTGGATATCCATCAATCCCAGAATGGGTTGTTTGCGCCCGATCGTGTCGTTGGATAAAAAGATGGCCCCGGCGCAGGTGCCCCAGATGGCTTTCTGACGGCCAAAACGTTGTAATGGTTCAATCAGGTTAAAATCAGTGGCCAGTTTACCGATGGTGGTCGATTCCCCGCCGGGGATAATTAACCCGTCAATCGAATCCAGTTGCTCGGGCAGACGCACTTCACAGCTCTGCACGCCGATCCGTTCGAGTGAAACAAGATGCTCGGCAAAATTGCCTTGTAAGGCCAGAACACCAATTTTCATGCGGCACCTTTACCTTACCAACCGCGGCTGGCGATCAGCTCCTGGTCGGGAATCTGAGAAATCTGGCGTCCAACCATAGGTTCGCCCAGGTTACGGCTGACTTCGGCCAGAATGGCGGCATCTTGATAGTGGGTGGTGGCTTTAACGATGGCAGCGGCGCGTTTGGCCGGATCGCCGGATTTAAAAATACCGGAGCCGACAAAAACGCCATCCACGCCCAGTTGCATCATCAACGCGGCGTCGGCCGGGGTGGCAATGCCACCGGCGGCAAAGTTAACCACGGGCAGGCGTCCCAATTGGCGGGTTTCCAAAACCAATTCAAACGGTGCGCCCAGATTTTTGGCGAAGGTCATGATTTCTTCTTCGGGTAAATTCTGAAGCTGACGAATGGCGCCCAGGACGGTGCGGGCATGACGGACGGCTTCAACCACATCGCCGGTACCTGCCTCACCCTTGGTGCGAATCATGGCCGCACCTTCACCAATTCGACGCAAAGCCTCACCCAGATTGCGAGAACCGCAAACAAAAGGCACTTTAAAGTTGTGTTTGTAGATGTGGTGTTCCTCGTCTGCCGGGGTTAACACCTCAGATTCGTCAATGTAGTCGATGCCAATGGATTCAAGTATCTGGGCTTCAACAAAATGGCCGATGCGGCATTTTGCCATCACCGGAATGCTGACCGTATCCATGATCTTTAAGATCAATTCGGGGTCGCTCATGCGTGCCACGCCACCCGAAGCGCGGATATCAGCCGGTACACGTTCCAGAGCCATAACAGCGCAGGCTCCGGCTTCTTCTGCAATTCTGGCATGTTCCGGGGTGACAACATCCATAATTACACCACCCTTGAGCATTTGAGCCAGCCCCTTTTTTACGGTAAAGGTTGCTGTTTCTTGTTCCATACCTACTCCTTTTGTTAAAGCCTACAAATGTAAGCGCAGATTTTACCACGATTTCAGTCGAGGTTTATTTAATCAGGCATAAATGCCCGAAACAGGAGTTAATTATTTGCGTTTGATTAAGCGACTGACAACCATTAAGCTCACACCAATCAATGACAAAACCGCCAGAATGATGAGGGTGATGCGGACCGGGGCGGTTGTTTTGATTTTTGGCAGAGCCAACGCAAATCCTTTGGGTGTGGGGGTGGTAGTGAGGGTGGCTGTTGGGCTTATTGTGGGACTGGCAGTCAGGGTGGCGGTGGGGGGAATGGGGGTTTCTGTTGCCGCAACAGTCGGGGCAGGTGTCGAGGAGGGGTGAATGAGCAGTTTTTGACCGATACTGATAACCACCTGGGTAGGATTGATGCGGTTAATCGTGTACAGGTCGGTTAAAGAGATGCCATAGGCATTGGCAATGCCCCACAATGTTTGTCCGTATTGCACCGTGTGAATCACCGAACCATCGCTGGCGGGGGTGGAGGTATACAGTTTGCCAATGGGCAGAGATGTGGCGACGCTGTAACTGGCCGGCGTGCCGTTACCGGCGGGTGTGACATTTACCACCGAATCGGCGGTCAGGTTGGTTAAGGGGCCGCCGGTATTAATCACATCCAGGGTGTAATAAAGAATGCCATCACTGCCGGTTGCAACTGCCGCGCCGGCGCGACCGGTGGTGAAACCGATCAGGGTGATGGTATGAGGATAGTCTTTTAACCACTGGGCATGAATGATTGATTCAACTGATTGTCCGGGCAGGCCCGTGGCAATGTTTTCGGAAGAAACAATCTCGGCGCCGCTGCCATCGGGGCGGGTGTGGGTGTTGGTGTTGATGGAAGCCTGGTAATCGGATTGAGACTGGGCAATGCTCATCAGACTGCCGTCAATTTCGTAAGGAGCAAGACCGTAATTGGCGCGAAAAGCATTCACGGCGGCGATGATTTCATAACCATCCACGGCATGCGGCGCGGGCAAAACCACCCGGGAGAGACCCAGTGGATTAAGTATTAAAGAAAAGAACAAAAAAATTTTTATCCACATAAAAAGCCCCTGTATTGTAATTTACATTGGTTAAAATGCAAGTGACCGGATGAGGGGGGCATCCGATCACTTGCAAAAAGAATAATACCATGCCGGCTAAACAATTGCAAGACAAATTTTAAAGATTCCTTAAAAAAATAACCGTTTTGGCGTAAAAAACGCCTAAATTTTTTT
>JAJTBH010000085.1 GCA_021287005.1 Anaerolineae bacterium | reverse complement strand
CCATTCGCGAAGGTGGTCTGACCGTGGGCGCTGGTGTTATTACCAAGATTCTTGACTAGTAAGGAGCATCGACCCGAGAGGGATCGAGCAGGTAAATTATGGCATCAAAAAAGAAAGATATCCGTCCGGTAATCACGTTCGCTTGCTCTGAGTGCAAAGAACGCAACTACACTTCACAGAAAAATCGTCGTAATGACCCCGGACGTATGGAGCTGAAGAAATACTGCTCCCACTGCCGAAAACATACTACGCATCGCGAGACAAAATAAGGTCTCTTTAAAAATCTACAGGGCGCCTAAAATGGAAAAACCTATTACAGGCGCCCTGTATCGAATATAGGCCAGTAGCTCAATTGGCAGAGCACCGGTCTCCAAAACCGGGGGTTGTGGGTTCAATTCCTACCTGGCCTGCCTGATGATGAGTGAACGCCGTCTGAAAAAGGGGCGGCGTTTTTAGCCCTTCAATAAGGAGCGTTTTGTGGCTGAAAAGAAAGAAGAAAAAAAAGAATATAAACAACCCAACTTTTTTGTGCGTATCTGGCGCGAAACGGTTGGCGAACTGCGTAAGGTGTCCTGGCCGACCTTGCAAGAAGCCCGCCGCCTGACGATCATTGTCATTATCACCATGATCGGTACCGGTTTTGTGTTGGGCCTCTTGGATTTTCTCTTCTCATTGCTCATCCATAAACTGATCGTTGGTTAATTGTTTGAATAAGGTGTAATTGTGATGGATGCGGAAAATAATTTGGAACGGGATATGATGCAGTCACCTAAAGGTGACCAGTCGTCTTTAAGTGGTCAGGCAAATGGTGCCGGTACGCCTGCCCCTTCCGATGCCGCTACGCAAGAATCAAACCAGGAAGGGGAACGCGCCTGGTATGTCATTCACTGTTATTCGGGGTATGAAAACAAGGTACGTTATAACCTCGAGCAGCGTATTGAGACCATGAGCGTCAAAGATAAAATCTTTGATGTGGTTATTCCTACTCAGGAAGAAATCGAAGTTAAAGACGGCAAACGCCGCGTGATCGAACGCCATGTTTTTCCGGGATATGTGTTGGTCAACATGATCTTAACGGAAGACTCATGGTATGTTGTGCGTAATACCCCGGGTGTAACCGGTTTTGTTGGCATGGGTAACCTGCCCACCCCGCTGCGCCCTGAAGAAGTATCACAAATTTTACGCCGCATGGAAGCCGAAGCGCCCCATATCAAAGTTTCATTCAAAATCGGCGAACGTGTGCGGATTGTGGATGGTCCATTCAACGATTTCCGCGGTGCGGTTTCAGAAATTGACATGGAGCGCAACAAAGTGCGCGTCATGGTTAATTTCTTCGGACGCGAAACACCGGTTGAACTGGACTTTTTGCAGGTAGAAAAATCGTAAATCACATCCGGTTTTCCGGGTGATAACACTCCAAAACAGGAGTGTTGGATGGGAGGGTCACATCCTATGATTGACCCGTTATAACCACGAAGGAGTAGAAATGGCAAAGAAATTAAAAGCAGTAGTAAAGTTACAGATCCCTGCCGGAAAGGCCAATCCGGCCCCCCCGATTGGTCCCGCTCTGGCTGGTCATGGTATTAACATCATGGCCTTTTGTAAGGAATATAACGCCCGCACCTCAAACAAGGTCGGCGATATCATTCCTGCCGAAATCACCATTTATACCGATGGTTCGTTCACTTTCGTTCTGAAATCACCTCCCGCCGGTGTTTTGCTGCGCAAAGCCGCCGGTGTCGAACGTGGTTCAGGCCAGCCCAACCGTGAAAAAGTTGGCAAAGTGACTCGCGCACAGGTTCGTGAAATTGCCGAATTAAAGATCAAAGATATGAATGCATTTGATATCGATGCGGCAATGAAAATGATTGAAGGCACCGCCCACAACATGGGCATTCAAATTGTTGACTAGTAATCAGTGGGAGGGTAACCCGGTTACCCGTTAGCACCACGAAGGAGATATCATGGCAAAACACGGAAAGAAATATCAGGCTGCCGCTGCCAAAGTTGACAGCAACACCCTATACACTCCCCGTCAGGCAATGGAACTGGTGAGAGAAACCTCCACCACAAAATTTGACGGTTCAGTGGAAGTTCACTTCCGCATGGGCCTTGACCCTCGCCAGGCTGATCAACAGGTGCGCGATGTGGTTGTATTACCCAATGGTCTGGGTAAAACCGTCCGTGTATTGGTCTTCGCCCAGGGCGAAGGCGCTGCGACTGCCCTGGCTGGCGGTGCAGATGTTGTTGCGGACAGCGACGAATGGATTAACAAAATTGCTGCCGGTTGGACCGAGTTTGATGTGGCCATCGCCACCCCTGATATGATGGGTAAAGCCGGTCGCCTCGGTCGTGTTTTGGGCCCGCGCGGTTTGATGCCGAACCCCAAAGCCGGTACCGTCGTTCCTGCGCAGGATTTACCGCGTGTGATTAAAGAAGCCAAAGCCGGTCGTGTTGAATTCCGTCTGGATAAAACCGCCAACATTCACGTTTCAATCGGCAAAGCTTCTTTTGAAGCCGATAAACTGTATGAAAACTTCGCCACTTTGATGGAAGCCATCAAAAAGGCACGTCCCGCGGCTGCCAAGGGTTTTTATATTCGCCGCATTACCATTGCAGCCACCATGGGCCCCGGCATTCATGTGGATGCCAACCTGGCCCAGAGCATGGGTGAATAAATTAAGTAATAAATAACAAAAAGATTTTCGCCTTCACCGATGAAAGCAGGCGCCGGGAATATCGGCATAATAAATACCCGCTGAGGTGAGGACTTCTAATCACCGGAAATAATTTTTCCATCCTGTTTACAGGAGATGAGAGTCTTCGCCTGGCATTTTGCAAGGCGAAGACTTTTTGTTCAAATCCTAAAAACGGAAGGAGGTGAACTCTAAGTGCCATTCAGTAAAAAACAAAAGAACGTTATGCTGGATCAATATGAAGATTGGGTTCGCAAGAGCCAGGCTGTTATTATGATGGAATACTCCAAAATGGGTATGAAAGATATTAACAATCTGCGTTCGAAGGTTCGCGAAACCGGTTGTCAGGTGCACGTCACCAAAAACACACTGCTTAAACGCGCGTTGGAAAAGGCCGGTTATGAAGGTGTGGAACAGGAAGAAGGCACCACATTATGCGGTTTTGCCTATAATGACGCTACCGCCCTGGCGAAATTGATCTCTGATTTGACCAAGAACTCTGAAGTGTTTAAGATCAAAGGCGGGTACATGGATGGAAAGACCCTCACTGCTGAACAGGTGAAGGCTCTCGCCAATCTGCCCACTCTGCCGGTCATGCGCGCCACGCTGTTGGGTGTTATTTCCGCCCCGGCTACCAAACTGGTCCGCACGCTGTTGGAACCTGCTCGCGAAGTGGCAGCAGTTGTCAAAGCATATTCAGAGAAAGAAGCAGCTCCGGCTGCCTAATCGATATATCACTGGTGCTTTTTTGCGCCTGATTGAAATTAATTAAATTGATTTATAACAACCGTAAGGAGTATTAAAATGGCTGATGTAGAAAAACTTGTTGAAGAACTCAGCAAGCTGACCGTTCTGGAAGCTGCTGAACTGGTGAAAGCTCTCGAAGAGAAGTGGGGCGTTTCCGCCGCCGCTCCCGTTGCCGTTGCCGCCGCCCCGGCTGCCTCTGCTGCCGCTGCTGAACCCGTTGAAGAAAAAACCGAATTTGATGTCGTCATCAAAGATGCCGGCCCCAAGAAAATCGAAGTCATCAAAGTTATCCGCCAGCTCACCAACCTGGGCCTGGTCGAAGCCAAAAACATGGCCGAAACCGCCGGTTCCAAAGTTCTGTCTGCTGTGGGTAAAGAAGCTGCCGCCGATGCCAAGAGCAAACTCGAAGCTGCCGGCGCCGTCATCGAAGTTGCCTAATTTCGATTACGCTTTACAAATTACAAAGCCCCGGATTTCCGGGGCTTTGTTGATTTAAACCAACCCTGTTTAAGGCAGGCGGCGGGTTAAAAACCATTAAAAATTGTCAGGCAGTCATCATTTCAAGGCGGGGAAAAAGAGGGCTGGGACTGTTTAATTTTGTTCCGGGCTGTAGTTTTCCCCAGACGAGGGCGTAATGGTATGGCTGCGGAGGAGTCCAGTTAAACAATTGCCAGATTGAATAACATTTTTCAGGCATAACCGGCCAGAGTAATATGGACGCGATGCGAACGGCCTCGGCGGCGTTGTATAAAATGCTGCCGGTGCGATCAAGCTGGCCGGTTACCGCCAGTTTCCAGGGGGCGGTTAACTCGAGATATTGATTGGCGTCATTCAGCGCCTCCATGATCAGTATCAGGGCTTGCTGCGGGTTATAGGCGTCAATCTGCGCAAAAGTACGCTCCGGCAGGCTTTCGAACAGGCGGCACAGATGTTCGTCATCGGACGTAATCGGCCCGGGCGCTGACAACTGCCCGTTAAAATATCGCTGGCTCATGCTGGCAACGCGCTGCACCAGATTGCCAAGGTTGTTGGAAAGATCGTAACGATACCGTTCGGCCAGACGGTCTTCAGAAAAATCGGCATCCAGACCGGGGGTCATGTCGCGCATTAAAAAATAACGAAAGGCATCCACGCCGTAAATATCAACCAGGTCAAGCGGGGCAACGGCGTTGCCCAGCGATTTGCTCATTTTTTGACCTTGATGGGTAACCCACCAGCCATGTGCAAAGATTGTGCGCGGCATGGGCAGGTTCATGGCTTTAAGCATGATCGGCCAATAAACGCTGTGGGTGGTTAGAATATCCTTACCAATCAGGTGAATAGCCTGCGGCCAAAATTGATCAAATTGCGAGTTGGCCTGGCCGTATCCGGCGGCCGTGATGTAATTTAACAATGCGTCAAACCACACGTAGGTGACAAATTGTTTGTCAAAGGGCAGGGGAATGCCCCAGGTGAGGCGGTTGATCGGGCGCGAGATGCACAGGTCGGCGAGCGGCTGGCGTAAAAAGCCCAACACCTCGTTGCGCCGGTAAGCCGGTTGAATAAAATCGGGATGGCTTTTAATATAATCTATCAGCCAATCCTGATAGGTACTCATGCGGAAGAAATAATTCGCTTCGACCACTTTTTCAACCGGGCGGCCGCAATCGGGACATTTACCCTCCAGCAGGTCTTTAAAAGTCCAGAAACGTTCATCATGCACGCAGTACCAGCCTTCATAACCGCCCAGGTAAATCTCTCCACGCTGCCAGAGATCATTAAGCACTTGCTGCACCACCTTAACATGACGCTGTTGGGTTGTGCGTATGAAATCGTCATAACTGATGCCCAGTTTTTCCCAGGTCGAGCGAAACTGGGCCTGCATGATATCGCTGTAATCCTGGGGGGCGATATTCCTTTTTTGGGCAGCCAATTGCACTTTAAGACCATGTTCGTCCGTGCCGGTCAGAAAAAAGGCATCCCTGCCGCGCAGCCGGGCAAAACGCGCCAGCACATCGGCCAAAACGGTGGTATAGGCATGCCCCAGGTGCGGGGCGTCATTGACATAATAGATGGGGGTGGTGATATAAAATGGATCGGACATAAAATAATTACCTCATGAATAATAAAATAAAAAAAACCTCCCGAAAGATGGGAGGCCGCCGAATGCTAAAAAAAGCATGAAAGTGTCAGGTTAAAAGTCGAATATTTAATATTGGTTAAGCCTGCTGCTGCCTCCCGCAGAAAGTGAGATCGCCACCAGCCGGAGTTCCGGCCGTGGCGCGACGCCTCACCATCGAGCAGCTACAATTGGATTTCATTGTTTAGATTTTATCATTTTTAAAACAGTTGTCAACCGGCAGTCGGTTAAAGTCCAACATTTTTGTTAAAGGCAAAAAACCTTGGCCCCCCGAAATGATTGCAGATATTTTTAAGAGCACCGTGGGTCAAATCGGAAATTTAGCGGCTTTTATTGCTGACGTTCCACGGCGCATATATTATATAACAGGCAGGCATCTTGAAAGCGTACCGTTGAAGAGACCGCTTTTAGGTCGGGTGCCGGGTGATAATAAGTGATATCCAACAACAGAGGAAAACTGGCGCCAAAAACATGATTAAACACGCTTCGGAAGATATTTACCGGGCTGATGGATGGATAAAGCGCCTGGTAGGCTTGATCGGGATAATAGATGGCAATCAGGTTGGCGGAACGCAGATCAAGCCCGGCAGCATCGGGTTTTTCGGGATCAAATATAAGGTCGTGCCCGTGGTCTGATGCCAGAATGATCACGGGCGGTTTTGAAGATTGGGACAGGATGCGGTCGATGCTATCCAGTGTGAGTTGATTAATATACAACATCTGGTTGGTGTATGGCGAATGATCCTTTAAACCGGTGTTTAATAAATAATTGGCGGCGTTGATATCAACGTTTTCACCATTGGGGCCAAAAATATAGGGGTAATGAGGTGAAGGAACGTGCGCGAAGATGAAAAATGGCCCGTTTTGACCGGCATAATCGGGTAAATGTAAAAAAGTGTTTTGAATATTAAACCGTTGCTGGATAAAGTTATCCTGCACCAGGCTGTTGCGTAAATCATGCTGGGTTTCGTTATTCCAGGGAGATAAAAAATTATAAAAAGTGTGCAGCAGAGTGGTCTGCGCCAGCATGAGCTCAAATGCGTTAAGCCGGTAGGTTGTTGTTTGTGAAACGGATTGATTAACACTTACATCTGCGTTTAATTGATCGGTAACCCAATCGCCGGATTTAAACTGGATAACTTTATAGCCCTGTAATTTTAAGAAATCAAGCACATAGCTGGTTTTTAAGCTGCTGGTCAGACTTGAAAAAATATCCGGGGGTAAATCATTTAAATAAATCATGTTCATGCTGGAGGGCAGCGAATAATAAGTGAATAAATAATTTGAACGGCTGGCTCCGGCTACATAAAACCCGCGCGATTCTAATGCATAAATAAAACCAGAATTGTCGAAATGGTAATATTGCTGCAATTTATCGGCACGCTCATATGAATCCAGAATGATGTAATAAATATCGGGCAGGTCTTCAGACGGGGCAGGCTGCGGATGACCTGCTATTGCCGTCCTGGCAGGTTGGGTGAGGGGCCATAATTTATCGGAATTTATTTCTGCTTTGGGTGAAGACAAAAAGACTAAAACAATAAATAACAGGTTGGCGATGACCAGGATGCCGGCGATGGAATTTAAAAATATTCTGAACCTGGAAGGGTTTTGCGTCCGCAAAATGCAGTAAGTTAAGCCTGAAAAAATCAGTCCCCATAAAATTGTTAGATAAAAATCGAGGTATTTAATTTCAAATAAACTTAACAGGTTGCCGATATGCCCAAATGAAAAAAATAAAAGGATAAATAACGCACAGACCAGGGCGGCTTTATCCGGGTTTTTTAAAATCAGAAAAAAAGAGCCATATAAAAACAAACCCAAAACCAGCGCCAGGAGCAGCGCTTTAATAACATCTTCAAAGCATAACGCGCGGCTGTTGGTGGATATCAGGTAAAGAACGGGATAAATTGAAAATAAACAGGGATAAATTGGTTTTACCGCTGATTTTTGCATGCTCCCCCGATAATCAGTTTTGTTCCTGGTTAATTATATAAAAGCCGCAATTATTAAACAATCTTTAAGAACGGAAAAATTTGCATGGGTTATAATTGGGACAGTCTTCTCGTAGTGAATTATCAGGAGGTGTTTTTTGCCCGGATTTACCCCTGGTCGGCGGTGGCAGCCGGCGTATTACCCGTTTCATAATGACTCAATCATGGAGCGCTTCCTGGCTGCGGTCGAACGTACCAGCAAGGGATTGTTGTTTGGCTGCCGTATGTGCGGAAATTGTATGTTGCAGGAAACGGCCTTTATCTGCTCAATGGAATGCCCCAAGGGACTGCGTAACGGGCCCTGCGGCGGTTCAACGCCGGAACATTGTTACGTGGATGAATCGCGTCCCTGTATCTGGTACAAAATTTATGAACGCGCCGAAAAACTGGGCACCACCCATAAATTGCTGGAGGTCTTGCCGCCCCTGGATTGGGATAAGGTAGGGACCGAAATCTGGAAGGACGTGCTTAACCACTGGAATGAAGTGGGCGGACTGGACGCCACCTGGCGCGCCCTTAAAGCCGCTCCCGAAGAGCGTGACAGAGCCTGGGAACAATTTTTTTATGAGATTCGCCAGCCGGATTGGTGGCAGGGGGATGCCAAGGCACATTTGCCGCCGCAGCCGCATGAACCCGTATCGCACCTGGAAAGCCTGTTGGTGGCCGGTCAGTTTGCCGTGACGGCTGAAATTGCCCCACCGCTGGCGGCCGCCCCGGATGATGTGATTAAAAAGGTTAACCTGCTCAAACCATTTGTGGATGCGGTTAATTTTACCGATAATCCCTCGGCCACACCGCGTATGTCGTCGCTGGCCTGCTCGCTGCTGGCCCTGCAAAACGGGCTTGAGCCGGTGATGCAGATTGCCGCCCGCGACCGCACACGCATGGGGGTGCAAGCAGAGGTGCTGGGGGCTTCGGCTTTGGGCATTCGGAACATTCTGTGTTTAACCGGCGACCATCCGCGCCTGGGGCCGCCGCCGCATGGTCGTATGGATGTGTGGGATATTGACTCGATTCAAATGGTCTGGATTTTGCGGCGCATGCGCGACGATTGTCATTTCCTGGATGAACGTGAATTAAAATGCGGGCCGTCTTTGTTTATCGGCGCGGCCGGTTCGCCTTATGCCTCTACCGATCGTTTTCAGGCTTTGCGCGAAGAAAAGAAGGTGAACGCCGGCGCGCAGTTTTTGCAGACCAACCTGGTATATGACCTGGATCGTTTTGAAGCCTACCTGGCAGAGTTGGATAAACGCGGGGTGTTGGCGCGTACCTCCGTGATGGCCGGCATCACCCCGGTGCGCAGTGTGAAGGCGGCGCATGCCATGAACGAAGTGCCCGGCGTCACCATTCCGCCTGCATTAATTAAACGCCTGGAAAACGCTTCCGACCCCAAGGAAGAAGGTCTACAAATTACGCTGGAGATTATCGAGCGGGTTAAACGCCTGCCGGGCGTTAAAGGTATTCATTTTATGGCCGTGGGATGGGAATCAATTGTGCCGCGCCTGGTAACGGAAGCGGGTTTGCAGCGCCCGTCAGCCTGAGGTATAAGAATTTAAGCACTACACATTAAAACGGCGGATTAAAGCCTCAAGGTAACGTGATTTCATTTGTTGGCTGGCAAGCGCCTGTTTAAGCGGCGGCAGGCGTAAAATGGCGCCCAGCAGGGCGGCCATGGCGCGCTGGTTCCACAATACGCGGTTGTCAAAAATCAGATCCTGCAGGGTGCCGTGTTCAATGGCCATCATCACCAGGCGGTGAGTGGTGTTAAGCGGGGTGATCACACGCTGCGGGCGTGCGGTTAACTTAAGCGCCTGGCGATTGCAGGAACGCACGCATACACCGCAGCCCAGGCAGATTTCTTCGTTCAGCCGGGCGCGCATGCGGCGGGGCTGCTGCGAGTCGTTGGCCGATACCATGCTCATGGCTTCCAGCGGGCAGGTCTGGGCACATTTGCCGCAGCCGCTGCATAAACTTTCATCGATTTGCGGAATAAAGTTGGTGGTATAAATGGGGCGCAGGCTGCTGAAACGGCGCGCGCCGTTTAAAGCCTGGCAGCAGCAGCCGCAGCAGTTGCAAATGAAACTGACCTCTTCGCGCACGTTTTCGCCAAACTGCACCAGGTTGTGCGCATAAGCCTGCTGCAGCAGGTCCAGGCCTTCGGCTGCGTCAACGCTGCGGGCAAAACCGTGGCGGATTAATGAATCACCGGTACCGTTCAGGGTTAAACAAATTTCAAGAGGCGCATTGCAGGCATTCTGGTGCGCCAACTGCGCCTTATGGCGGCAGTAACACAGGCCCACGGCGCGGGTCGAGGCCGTGCGAATCACTTCACTGGCGCGTTCATAATCCAACACGTGCACATCCGGCAGGAGTGGTTCGTTAACGAAAATGCGCCCGACCTGGGTCTGGTTGTTAAACAGCGAATACATGAAGTCGTTTTCAACCGTGCAGTACTGGTAAAACAGTTCACTGAGGGCTTTGGCGTCCAAATCTTCGCGTTTGCGCATCAGAGCAAACTCAAAAAAACCGGCCATGGGCGGCGGCAGCACATACGTTCGGCTGCCGTCCGGTAAAACCGTATCCAACAGCAGGGCGCGCGAGGCCAGGGCTTCCAGCACGTTTTGGGCTTCAAGCGTGTTCATTTTCCAGTTTTGTGCGGCCTGTTTGACCGTGAAGGGTTTAACCGGCAGCAATGAAACCAGTTCGGCTTCGCGCGGGCTGAAAAGGATGCTTAAAATAGCATAAAGGCTGCCGGAAGGGGGTGCACCTTGCGGCAGCCGATTAAGGCGCTCGACCAGTCTGTGATAGCCGGAATCGGGCGTGTTTGAGTTCATTTGAATGGGTCAGGCCCAGAGCATACGCGGGGAAATGCTTCGCCCCGTGTAAATATCTTGAATGACATCTCCCAGCAGGGGGGCGATGGAAAGGACTTCAACTTTGGGAGACATGCGTTCAGCGGTGAGCGGGATGCTGTCGGTGGTGATCAGTTTTTCAATGCGCTCGTCGGCATCCAAAAGTTTAACGGCGCGCGGCAGTAAAACCGGGTGGGTGATGGCAAAATAGGTTTTACCCACAGCGCCTTTATCATACAGGGCGTCGATTTGTTTTAAGATACTGCCGCCGGCGATAACATCATCAATAACGATCGGCTGGCGGCCCTGGATATCACCGATAATATTAACCACTTCGGTCTCTTCAAAGTTGAGGCGGTTTTTCTCAATGATGACGAGCGGTTTGCCGACCATTTTGGCAAACTTTCCGGCCAGTTTGGCAATGCCCAGATCGGGGGCCACAATGGCGCAGTTGTCAAATTCGGGGCGCATAAAATATTGAGCCATGAGGGGGATGGCGCTGAGCAGATCCACCGGCACATTAAAGAAACCCTGAATGGCGCGGGTATGAATATCCACGCAGATCAGGCGGTCCATGTGCATTGATTCGAGCAGGTGGGCAACCACTTTGGCGCTGATGGCCTCGCGCCCTTTGGACATGCGTTCCTGGCGGGCGTAAGGATAATAGGGCAAAATCACCGTTACCGAGTGGGCGCTGGCGCGATGGAAGGCATCCAGATAAAGGAAGGTTTCCATCAGGTGGCGGTTTACCGGATCAAACCCGGTTTGAACGAAGAAGATATCATGTCCGCGGACAACTTCATCGATGATGACGTGAATTTCGCCATCGGGTAAACGGGTGGTACGATTGAGGCCAACGGGCACATCCAGGTACTGGGCAATTTTTTTAGCCAGTTCGGGGTGTGATGAGCCAGAAAATATTTTTAACGGGTACGGGGAAATAGTGTCGTGACAGGGGGCGTGCATTAGAGCCAAGGCTCTCCTTTCAAAATACTGCTAAAAGTGCGTTCTACGCAGGATGTTGAGAGCAATAAATGTCAAGCAGCGATAACAAACAATGGCGTATTATACTGCACTCAGCGCATTTGCAAAGAGCGATTTTTAATTTTTTAAGATGACGATTTTGAAAGTTTTAAAAAGTTTCAAAATTCTTTTTAAAAAACAGCTTACGATATAATTTATCTGATATCCGATGATGTTTTATAAACTTAATGCTTAAGAAGTGGAGAGTTTAAACGATGGTCGATCCCAATGTGTTTAACGAAGTTCCTATTTTTGCCCTGCTGGATGCCGATGAAAGAGTGGTTTTGGCCGAACAGGTCAGCGCGCGTTTCTTTCAAAAGGGTGATGTCGTTTTTAAAGCGGGAGATCCCGGCGGATATGCTTATATCGTTGAACGCGGCCGAATCCACGTTTCGCTGACAGACCTGGCCAACGAAGAAATTCTGGTGGATGTGGTGGATGACGGGGATATGTGCGGCATGTCATCGTTGTTGGCCAATTCAAACCACCAGACGACGGCCATTGCCATTGAAGACACAAGCGCCATTGAGATTGACCGCAATGATATCTCGACTCTGTTGATGAAACGCCCCATGGCAGGCCTGGATATGATGTCGATGCTCGAAAAACACCTGCGCGCCACACACGAATTGATCCGCACGCGCGTCACGCGCAACCCGAATGAAGAAATTGAAGATGTGGAAACCCTGGGAGACCATCTGGCGGATGTGGTGGCCAAATTTGGCGGCTCGTGGGGCTTCGTGATCATTTTTATGGTAACCCTGCTGGCGTATGTGCTGATAAACAGCCTGCTGGCCAGGCCCTGGGACCCTTACCCCTTTATTTTATTAAACCTGTTTTTATCCATGCTGGCGGCCATTCAGGCGCCGGTGATCATGATGAGCCAGAACCGCCAGGATGCCAAAGACCGTGTGCGCAGCGAACTGGATTTCAGGGTTAACCTGAAAGCCGAGTTGGAAGTGAACGAACTGCTGCAGCGCGTGATGCACCTGGAACAACAGATGGATGCCAGAGAGCGCAAACAAAAAATGCTGGAAAGCAGAAATATTTAACCCAAACGACCATTAAAAAAGAGCTGATTATCGCACCGGATAATCAGCCCTTTTATTTTTGGATGATGGATTTATAAACAACCCAGGCGAATTAATTCGGCTTCACATTGCGCGCTGGATTTAAAGAGAATGGCCTGAATGCCGAAATTTGAAGCGGCATCGATATTGGCCTGAAAATCGTCGAAAAAGACGGTCTCCTGCGGGTTTAACTGGCAGGAATCGAGCAGATAACGATAAATCAACGGCTCGGGTTTGATCATTTTTATTTCCGATGAAATGATCAGCCTGTCAAAAAGACCAAAAAAATCATAGTGGTCTCTTAAGTGCTGCATGTGATC
>JAJTBH010000084.1 GCA_021287005.1 Anaerolineae bacterium | reverse complement strand
TCGCTGACTTAAATAATGAGCGCCCCTCACGAAGTATCCCCGAAGGGGGCGCAGAGATTCGCTGACTTAAATAATGAGCGCCCCCGCAGAGATTCGAACTCTGAACCTACTGATTCGAAGTCAGGCGCTCTGTCCATTGAGCTACGAGGGCGATTAGAGCTATTATACCTTAAAACTCCGGCTGCAACCAAACAAAAACCCCCGCGGTTATGCCGCGGGGGTCACTTCACCTAAATTTTTACCGTTTCAACCGTCGAGCCGGCCATCAGCAGGCCCAACTGTTCGCGGCTTGCCTCGGCGGTCGGCAGCACCGCCACGATTTTGCCGTGATACATCACCGCAATACGGTCCGAGAGTGACATGATCTCGTCCAGTTCCGCCGAAACCAGCAAAACCGCCGCGCCCGCATCGCGCATTTCGACGATCTTTTTATGAATGTATTCAATCGAGCCCACATCCAGACCGCGCGTGGGCTGGTTGGCCACCAGCAGTTTAATCGGACGCGAAAGTTCGCGCGCCACAATCACTTTTTGCTGGTTGCCGCCCGAAAGTTTGGAGGCGTGCACAAACGGGCTGGGCGTACGCACATCAAACTGCTGCACCAGCGCATAAGCGTTTTCGTCAATGGCTTTGTTCTGGCGAATGCCGCCGCGCGCAAAAGGCGGCTGGTAATAAGTGCATAACACCATGTTGTCGGTAATGGGGAACTGCAAAACCAGGCCGTGTTTCTGGCGGTCTTCGGGAATATGCCCCAGGCCGTTTTCAACCAGCGGACGGGGCGGTTGGTTGGTCTGGTCTTTGCCGGCCAGCACAACCCGCCCGCTGCGTGCATGGCGCAGGCCGGTAATCGCTTCCACCAGTTCGGTCTGGCCGTTGCCCTGCACACCCGCAATGCCCAGCACCTCGCCGGCGCGTACCTCAAACGAAATACCGCGCACTGCTTCCAGGTCGCGTTTATCCAGCACGCTCAGGTTTTCCACCTGCAGCACCGGTTCGCGGGGTTGAGCTGCGGCCTTTTCGACCTTTAAGATCACGTTGCGGCCCACCATCATATTGGCCAGGTCGGCCTCGGTGGTTTCGGCCGGGGTGGTTGAGCCCACCACCTTGCCGGCGCGCATCACCGTGATGCGGTCGGCCACAGCCAGCACTTCCTTGAGTTTATGAGTGATGAAGATGATCGAAACGCCTTTTTTGGTCAGCTCGCGCATGATTTTTGAAAGATCTTCGGCTTCCTGCGGGGTTAATACGGCGGTCGGTTCATCCAGAATTAAAATTTGAGCCTTACGATAAAGCGCCTTAACGATCTCAACACGCTGCTGCAAACCCACCGGCAGGTCCTGCACCAGGGCGCTGGGGTCTACATCCAGCCCATACTGGTGCGACAGGTCTTTCACCCGTGCGGCCACGCTGCGGCGGTCCAGGGCAAGCCCTTTCACCGTTTCGCAGCCGAGCATGATGTTTTCAGCCACGCTGAAAACCGGAATGAGCATGAAGTGCTGGTGCACCATGCCGATGCCGTGCGCTATGGCGTCGTTGGGGCTTTGTAGGTTAACCGCTTCGCCGTTGATTTTAATTTCGCCCTGGTCGGGTTTGTAGAGGCCGTAAAGCACGTTCATCAGGGTGGTTTTGCCGGCGCCGTTTTCGCCCAGCAGGGCGTGAATTTCACCCGGGCGCAGGTCAAAACTGACGGCATCATTGGCCAGCACACCGGGGAATTGTTTGGTGATTTGTTTGGCTTCAAGTACGTTTGTCATGGTTCCAATCTCCTTGCGCCGTTTATTTCTCGTAGGGGGTGCCGTCGGCAGCCGGGGCGACCGTCTTGCCGATGATACCGGTCAGAATCAACATGGTCAAAATGTAGGGCACCAGGCCGACCACATAAGACTGCTGCAAAAAGGCAAATTGTTCGGGAATGTTGGAGCGGAAGAATTGCAGGTTAATCTGCAACGCCTGGGCCGCGCCAAAAACCAGGGCAGCCATCCACGAGCCGATCGGCGTCCAATTGCCAAAGATCATGGCCGCCAGCGAGATGAAACCGCGCCCGTTGGTCATCAACGGTTCAAAAGAGGGCACCGATTCAAGGGTGAAATAAGCGCCGCCCAAACCGGCCAGTGCGCCGCCGATTAAGACGTTCATATAACGCATGAAATTGACGTTGATACCCACCGTGTCGGCTGCGCGCGGATGTTCGCCCACGGCGCGCGTGCGCAGGCCCCAGCGTGTGTTAAACAGGATGAAATGTGAGACGAACACCAGAATGATGGCCGTCAGGGCAATCGGCTGCTGCTCAAAAACCTGGCCGATCACCGGAATCTGCGACAGGATGGGGATGTCGATGCGCGGCAGCACGCCGGGCGCATGCGGCACCTGGCCGCCAAAGATGCTGTTTTTTTCAAAGAAAAGCTGGCGGTTGAGAAAACCGGTGATGCCGGTCGCCAGAATGTTAATCACGGTACCGCCGATAACCTGGTCGACTTTAAAGGTGATCGAGAGCACGGCATGCAGCAGGCCCATTAACAGCCCGCTGACGATGGCAAAAACCACGCCGATATTAAGCGAAAACATCGGTTCAAGGCCAAAGACGGTGTTGGCGTAAATGGCAGCCAGCCAGCCGAAAAAGGCCGAAGAAAGCATCATGCCTTCGATGCCGATGTTAACCACGCCGGAGCGTTCGCAAAAGACACCCGACAGCGCCCCCAGGGTTAAGGGGGTGGCAACCGAAATGGTGGTGGCCAGCATGGAGGTGATGATGATCAGCGGCGAAACGCTGGCGCTGCCAACCATTAAGACCACGCTGAAGAGGATCAAGATAATGAGGATAATAAAACTAAATCGTTTCCACTCCATGATGATCTCCTAACCGTTCCAACCGCGGGTCAAAGCGGCTTTTTCTTCTTTTACTTTAATGCGGTAAATAAAGCGGATGATCGCATCGGCAGCCACAAACAACAGAATGAGCGCCTGAATGACCGAAATGACGTCCGTGGGAATCTGGGTGAGAAATTGCATGCGGGTCGCGCCGTTGCGCATGGCCGCAAATAACAGCGATGCCAGAATAACCCCCACCGGGTGGTTTTTGCCGAGCAGGGCGATGGCGATGGCGTCAAAACCGTACCCGACCGAAAAACCCAGTTCGTGGCGATAGTTTAAGCCGGTCACTTCCACCGCGCCGGCCATGCCCGCCAGTAAACCCGAAAGGGCCATGGTGATCACGATCGTGCGTGAAACGTTGATGCCGGCGTATTTGGCGGCGTCGGGGTTGGTGCCCGCGGTGCGGATCTCAAAACCGAGGTTGGTTTTCCATAATAACCACCACACGCCAAAAGCAACCAGCAGCGCCAGCACAAAGCCCCAATGCAAACGAAAGCCGTCAAAAATGGTGGATATACGTGCGCTCTGTGCGATCTGCGGGGTGCGGGCCACCACGTTGGTGGGGCTGGGGTCTTTCATCGGCCCGTTTAACAAAAAGCTGGCGATATTGAGGGCAATATAGTTCATCATGATCGTGTTGATCACTTCATGTCCGCCAAAACGGGCTTTTAACCAGCCCGGAATGGCTGCCCAGATTGCGCCTGCCAGCATGCCGCCCAATATGGTAAGAGGAAGATGAATAATTGCAGGCAGATCCATACCGAGGGCCTGGGGTAGGCCGTAACCGATTAAGGCCGAAAAAACAGCGCCACAGGCCAGTTGACCTTCGGCGCCGATGTTAAACAAACCGCCCTTAAAACCGATTGATACGGCCAGGCCGGCAAAAATGTAGGGGGTTGCCCAGACGGCCGTTTCGCTCAGGGCGCGCGGTGAACCAAAAGCGCCTTCCAACAGGCCGATATAAGCGTCAAAGGGATTTCCTCCGGCAACGGCAATGACAACACCGCCCACGATAATGGCCGTAACAACAGCCAGAAACGGCACGAGCAATTCCCGGAGGAGGGAAAGAATTAACTTGCTAATGGTTGTTTTATTCTGGGGTTTATTTTGTTCTGGTGATTGCATAAGCCACCCTTAACATGTTTTATTATGAAAATGGGGAAAGAGAGTATAAACAGTCTCTCTTTCCCCATCTACTTGGGTCTTTAAAAATTATTGGGGTTTGGTCGGGGCAACGTTGGTCTTGATTGAACCGTCCATGAGGCCCTTGGCGATTTCTTCCATCTTGGTCTTAACTTCGGCGGGAACTTTGCCGTCAAGATCGTGGAAAGGAGCGTAACCGGCATCGCCGACGTAGTTACCGCCGGGGAATTTGCCGTCTTTGGCGAGTTTAACCAGGTCAAAGGTTCCGGGGGCGAGCATCTTCACGGCGCTGGAGAGCAGCACTTTCTGAGCTTAGGGAACGGTGTAATACTGATCGGTGTCAACACCGATGGCATAAACGCCTTTTTCGGCAGCGCCGAGCAGAGCGCCGTTACCGGTCTTGCCGCCGGCACCGAAGATGATGTCAGCGCCTTTGTCAATCATTGACAAAGCGGTGGTCTTGCCCCATTCGGGATCTGAGAAGGTTTTGTCGAAACCGACATCACTGTGGTAAACAACATTAACTTCCACGGCGGGGTCAATGTAAGCAGCGCCGGCTTTGTAACCTTCACCAAAGCGCCATACGGCGGGCACAACATCGGTGCCTAAAACACCACCGAGTTTCTTGCTCTGGGTCATCTGGGCAGCCAGGGCGCCTACCAGGAAACCGGCGTTATCTTCGGGGAAGACTAAACCGGCCAGGTTGGCGACGGTGTCGGTCTGAGCCTGGTCAACACCGATAAATTTGACATCAGGATATTGCTTGGCGGCAGCAATTGTGGCTTCACCCAGGGCGAAACCAACGGTGACGATGACGTCATATTTTTCATCGGCGAAGGTGGAAATGTTTTTGGCATAGTCTTTGGAGTCGGTTGTTTCAATATATTGAACAACGGCGCCCAAATCTTTTTCAGCCTGTTTTACACCATCCCAGGTTGACTGGTTGAAAGATTTGTCATCAATTTTACCAACATCGGTTACCAGACCCACGCAGAAAGTTTCGGGCTTGCTGCAATCGGGTTTGGCGGGTGCGCTGCTGGCAGCGCCGCCGCAAGCGGTCAGGAGCATTGAAGCCATGACCAGAACAGAAATAACAACGAACAGCTTCTTCATATTCTAACTCTCCTTAAAAAATCTAAACTGTGAAGTAGGGGAAATATTAAAACCAGATTCCTTGCCAAAACTGGCCCCACGCGTTAAGTATACTGCTTAATAAAAAGCCTAGCAAGCATAATGAACATTTGTTAACTTGATATCACCCGTTTTTTCATCCCTTTAATGAGCCTGTACGCGCCTCGCCGCGGCGCACCCCCAGCATCATTAACAGGGCAAAGGCCATAAAAATGGGGCCGACCACCATGATATACCGGTAATTTTCGCCACTGAGTTTTATCACCCAGCCGTTGATGTTGGGGCCCAGAATGGCTGCCATGGTTGAGAAGAGGTAGTATAAGCCGGTGTAGGTGCCAATGCGCGACTCTTCGGTCATATCCACCACCATCGGCAGCGAGTTGATGTTGATTAATGCCCAGGCCACGCCGGCCACCATCAAAATCGGGCCGATTACGGGAATGTCCCCCAGCACCGGCACTTTGGCGGCCAGCACGATGTTGAGGGTTTCGGCTGGAATAAAAAACATGGAGAACATGGCCAGGAACATGATGGAAACGCCGCTCATAATGGTGCGTTTGCGTCCCAGGCGTGCGCCGATCATGCCGGCCGGCAGGGCAAAAATCACAAATAACAGTGAAAGCTGGCCCAGCAGGCGCGCTCCGGCGCCGCTGTTTTCAGGATAACCGAGGTAGTTCTGCGCATACAGGGTGAAAAAGGCCTCAATGGCCGAATAACTGATGAACCAGAACAAAATCGCCATCAGCACACGCAGGGCGCTTTTATCATCATCCTGCACCACGCTTTTTAAGCTTTCAAACAGGCCGGGTTGTTTTTCGCTGCGGGCGGTGAAATCTTGGGGTTCGCGAATGAAACTGAAGACCAGAATGCTGGCCAGCAGCACCAGGGCCGAACCGAGCCAGAACGGATAAGCCGGGTTGATTTCATATAGGCGCGAACCGAGCAGAAAAGAGATGATCGAACCGATGCCGCCCATGAAGTTGATGATGCCGTTGGCCTGCGAACGAAAAGGCGAGGGCGTGATATCCGGCATGAGCGCCACCACCGGGGTGCGCCACAGCGCCATCGAGAGCAGCAGGGTGCTGGTGCAGGCTACAAACAGCGGCAAGATCGCGGCCAGCGGTATCAGCCCAAAAGCCAGTGCACCGATGGGCGCGCCCACCAGAATGAAGGGCATGCGCCGGCCAATGGGCGTGCGCAGACGGTCGGACCAGGCGCCGATGGGCGGTTGAATCAACAGGGCGGCGATATTATCGAGTGTCATAAAAAAGCCGATCCAGGCCGGGTCGAGATGAAACTTGTTGGCTAAAAAGAGCGGCACAAAGGCGTTATAGGTGCCCCAGATGACACTGACGCCGAAAAAGCCAAAACCCAGCAGAAAAATTTTTCCGTAATTAAACTTCATGGTCTGCTCCTTATGTTTTGTGAAAACGGCGCCGTGTTGGCTGCCTTGTTGGTTTTAATTCGTTTAAATTAAATCGTCGTTTTTGAGTTTATCCAGAAATTTTTTATCCAAATCGGATAAATCGGCTTTATCCAACATATCAGGCCGGCGGCGCAGGGTGCGCAGCAGGGCCTGTTCACGCCGCCATTTAATGATATTGGCGTGGTGACCCGACATTAAAATATCGGGCACGGGCCAATCACGAAAAACGGATGGACGCGTGTAATGCGGATATTCAAGCAGACCGGTGGAATGTGAATCATTGGCCGCCCCGTCGGGGTCGCCCAGTGTGCCGGGCCGCAGGCGCGAGATGGCATCGATTAAGATGAGGGCGGGCAGCTCGCCGCCGGTTAAAACATAATCGCCGATCGAAATTTCATCGGTGACCAGGTGTTGGCGCACGCGTTCATCGATGCCTTCATAATGGCCGCAGAGCAGCGCCAGGTGTTCATGCTGCGCCAGCTCTTCGGCAATACGTTGGTTAAAAACACGCCCCTGTGGGGTCATTAAAATTACCGGGCATAAAGGCGGTGTGCCCAGGGTGTCTTCAATTGCGGCGAAAATGGGTTCGGGTTTCATCACCATACCGCCGCCGCCGCCAAAGGGGGCATCATCGGTAACATGGTGTTTGTCGTGCGTCCAATCGCGAATGTTGTGCAGGTCCACCTGGATGATCCGGTTTTCAATGGCGCGCTGCAAAATGCTGGATTGCAGGTAGGGGGTAAATATCTCTGGAAAAAGGGTAAAAACGTCAAAGGATATCATAAAATAAAAACTGATTTTTCCTGTTCGGGTTTAATGCCGCGTCAGGCTCTTTATTAAGTCCTGCTGCCGCGGATTTAAACGGGTTAACTGTTCCCGGGTGGCTTCGATATAATCGCTTTCCACATAGGCCGGAGACATGGTGGTGCCCAACAGGGCAAAACGGCCGCCGGGCAATAAGTGCGAGCCCTGCCAGACGTTTGCCGGGGCCACAAACTGCACCTGCTGGCCGGCAAACAAATCCTGCCCCAATAAAATTCGTTCGTCCTTGCCGTTTTTGTCGATCAACAACATTTCCACCGGGTCGCCCAGGTAAAAATGGTAAATTTCGTCGGTTGGCAAAAGGTGCATGGCTGAAAACGAGTCGGGATCATCGGTCAAAAAATAATAAATAGCTGAACAATAGGAACGCGGGTGAGCCGGGTAGGCATCGCCCAACGCGCCGGCGGGAAAAGACCCCGCAGCGGTGTAAGTGCGCGCAAAATGGCCGCCTTCAAAAGGCAGTGGAACAAGACCGAGTTTATCGATGATTTCCTGAGGATTGATTTTGGAAATATCCATAACTTATTTTTACCTTAAAGTGTGCATTCAGGCCAGTGATTTTCCGTTAATCTGATTTGTAAATTGTTAAAAAAGGGTTAACTTTTAATGATTATAACGGTTTTAATTTGGAAGGATAATCTCACAAAAAAATCCCCGGTGGCAAAACCGGGGATCTACACTCCATTACAAAATTCACAAACAGATAATAAGGTTTAACTTTTTCGCATCTAAAAAACATGCATTCTGTCATCACTCGTCTATCTGAGCTTGTAATAAAGTTGGTTAATCTGCCTGGCTACGTTGTAAGCGTCTGCGGATTTTAATAATTCTTGAACAATTCCGGCCAGTTCGGCTGATAATGCAGTGTCGGCATGCGCGATACTTTCAGGGTTTACCTCCTCGTTGTAAATACTTTGCCACTCTCTGGCCCGGTCCAAAGTACGCAGGTAATCGCCAACGATTTTTAGATAATCGGCTTCTACAATGCCGCCATGCCCGCGCACGATGTAACGATAATCCTTTGTCATCAAATTATCGATGGTTTGAATCCAACCTTTAATATTACTTGAGTGGAAAAACATGTTTTTCTGAAGGGCTATCAGGTCGCCCGCAAAAACAATTTTATATTCCGGGATTTCAATGACCATATCCCAGGGTGAGTGAGCGGTTACGCCCGGGACTTCAAAGTGAATATCCCGCCCATCCAGATTCAGACCCATACTGCTTTCAATCGCCATTTTAATAGAGGGAACGGGATAACCTTCAAGATACAAATTTTCAATGCTGCTTCTACGGGTGATGAGCTTGATATCTTTTCTTTTTAACCGGCTACATGATCTACATGCGCGTGAGTGACCAGAATATACTTAACGGGCAAACCGGTGATATGCTCAGCTTCATCAATGATCTCATGATCCGGGTTTTGAGCAGGGTAATCAATGATGGCCACACAGCTATCCAGCACAAGAAAACCGCAGTTGCATTGGTCCCTTACCTCCAGATTTCCTTCTCGAAAATATAATTTGTCGAAAATGTGAACAACTTTTGAATAACTGCCTTCATAAACAACATTATTTTTTATCATCATTCCTCCTTATTATTGTTTATAAAATTCCAACCAGGTGGGTTAAACCGGAAGCACTGGCCATTAGTTTTTCCTGTGATACGGACAGGCGGTCATATTCTCCGGTTAACTCGCCTTCATGCATCACCATAATCCTGTCACAAATCCCCATCACTTCACTCATTTCAGAGGAAATGACGATGACACTGATGCCGTTTTCAGTCATCTGGTTGATGATTTCATATATTTCGCGTTTGGCATAAATATCTACACCGCGGGTTGGTTCGTCCATAATGATTACGTGCGGTTGCGCGGCCAGCCATTTTGCTACCACAACTTTTTGTTGATTTCCACCACTAAAGTCTTCCACCGGCTTGTTGTAAAAAGGGGGGCGAATACTCATACTGTTGATAAATTCTTCAGCCAGTTTTCTTTTTTTATTTTTTAATATATATCCATGTTGACTGATAAGCTTTGTGTTAGGCAGGGCAATGTTTTCATCCAGAGCCAGCATTAAAATTAAACCTTCGGTCTTTCTGTTTTCCGGGACCAGTGCCAATCCGCGTTGAATGGCGTTCACCGGTGATTTGATCTTAACTTCTTTGCCGTTGATTAATATCGTGCCCGAATCCAGAGCGAAGTCTCCATAAATTGTTTTCATTAATTCAGTTCTGCCGGCGCCGACCAGTCCAAAAAAGCCCAGAATTTCGCCTTTGTGTAACGCAAAACTGATATTGTTAAACATTCCTTTTTTTGAGAGGTTTTTTGTTTCAAGGACAATTTTGGGATCAACATTTGTTTTTCGTTCGGGGTAGTACATATCGAGCGAGCGCCCAACCATATGGCGTACGATGGTTTCTTTGCTCGTGTCTTTTTTTGAATTATTGAGTTCGATAATAAATTTTCCGTCTCGCAGCACCGTTATCCGGTCGCTGATCCGAATCACTTCCTCAAGCCGGTGGGATATGTATATGATGGCAACGCCGTGTGATTTAAGCCGATTTATGGTTGAGAATAAAGTCTCGCTTTCTTTTTCCGTTAAAACAGTGGTGGGTTCGTCCATAACCAGAATACTGCTGTCATTAAAGAGCGCCTTCGCTATTTCCACAATTTGTTGCTGGGCGACGCTTAATGATTGCACCCGGCAGTGAACATCCAGTGAAGTAAATCCCAGAGAATTAATGATTTCCTGTGATTTTTGGGCCATTCCCTTGCGATCAACCGTGCCAATTTTGGTGACCAGTTCTTTTCCCAAAAAGATGTTTTCGCTGACCGTCAGGGTTGGCACCAGGTTAAACTCCTGATAAATGACGCTGATTTTTTTTGAAAGAGAATCAATTGGACTGCGAATTGAAGTTTTATCGCCATTAATAAAAATTTGCCCGGAGTCGGGAATATAAACACCGCCGAGAATTTTCATGAGGGTGCTTTTTCCGGCTCCATTTTCTCCAACCAACGCGTGAACTTCTCCGGGTGTGACATCAAATGAAACATCATCCAGGGCAGTCACCCCCGGAAAATGTTTTGTAATATTTTTCATTGATACTGCATTAATTTTGTCCATTTAAGTGCTCCCATGAATAAGAAGATTAATTTTCTTTGCGTTTTAATATCTCCTTGATGGCACAAACGGAAATTACAATTGTTCCGGTAACAATGGTTTGCCAGAATAAATCAACATTCATGAGAACAAGGCCATTTCGAATGACCCCCATTAAGAGAGCGCCAATAAAACTGCCGATCACAGTCCCGGAACCACCGCTGAGGGCCGTTCCGCCGACAATCACTGCCCCGATCGTATCCATATCTGTCGTCAGGCCGGCATTGGGATTACCGCCATTTAAGCGCGCGGTTATCAAGATGCCGGCAACGCCGCAGAAAATCCCTGTTAATGTATAAACCCAGATCTTGATTTTATGTACAGGGATACCCGAAAGCCTGGCTGCTGTTTCGTTGCCGCCAATGGCCAGCACGTGACTACCAAAAACGGTTTTGTTTAACAAAAACCAGCCGATTAATACAAATACCGGGACGAAATAAGCCATGACCGGAATCCCCAGAAAATCTTCAACGCCCACAAAGGTGATAAAAGGATTATTTAACTGGATCACATAACTCTGGGTGACAACGAGAACGATCCCTTTTGCAATATTGGCCATACCAAAAGTGATGATAAAAGGTGGCAGGCGTAATTTTGTCACCATTAAGCCGTTCAGGGCACCCAGGAGTGTACTTGATGATATGCCCAGCAGGATTGCGGGTGTTATGGGTATGCCGATTTTGAGCAGAGTCGCAAAAACGATACTTGAGACAGCCATGACGTACCCTACGGAAAGATCAATTCCGCCTGATGAAATAATAAATGTCTGGCCAATGGCTACAATAACGACGATGGTGATTTGTTTAAGAATGGAAAGAAGATTGCTGGTGGTGAGAAAAACCGGGTTGATAATGGTTGTAAATCCAACAATCAATAATAAAACGTAAAACAACATCATTTCTTTGCTGAAAAGAAAAGAGTTTCTTAACCTGCTGTTTTTAAAATTATTTAATAAACTGAGATTCACAGTACATTCTCCGAATTTTATAATGGTAGGGGTAATTTCTAAAAAGCAGTTACTCCCCGGTTATCAAGAAGATGAATGAAGAATGGCTCAACTTCTCTGAAGCAAGGGGAGTAACCGCATGGAATTTCAATGTGTATCTATTGGAACGAACCTAAAAATTATTCTTTCGGGAAATACTGGTCTACATTTTCTTTTGTTAGAGCAACGGCGGTGATTTCAGTGAGTTCGGGCACTTTGCCGCCGTGATTTACATCCCACAGTTTGTTGATGATCTCGGCTCCCCATTTGTATTCGAATTGGGAAATGGCCGTTGTGATTTGTCCATCGCGAATGCCCTGAACCACGGCGGGAAGGTCATCAAATACAACCGCTTTTTTGTTGTCGAGGCCAAGCGCTTTCCAGGCTGAAACGGCCGCCGGACCACCCTGAGCATCAATGCCGATCAAAACATCAAAATCGGGATAGGCTTTGACCATATCTTCAATGTTTGACAGGGTAACCGCCGGATCGCCACCGCTTGAGCGCATATCCAGTAATTTGATATTGGGATATTTTTCGGCCCACAGGTCCTGAGCGCCTTTTACGCGCTGCTGCAGACCCAATTGAGTCGGAACGGAGATGGTGCAGATTACTTTTGCGTCAGGATTTAAGTCGGCAACAGCCTGACCGAGCAGTTTACCCGCTTCATAGTTATTTGTTCCAATATAACCAAGTCTCTTGCTTTTGGGCGCATCCGTATCAAAAGTGATTACGGGAATGCCGGCATCAATGGCTTTATCAATATAAGGCGTGAGAGCATCTGAATCAGAAGGGCCGATCGCTATACCATCGACATGCATATTGATCAGGTTTTCCATGATTTCGATCTGTTGGTTGATATCGCCTTTATCGGGTGCTTTTACAATTAATTCAACTTTTTTGCCGCTCGCTGCAATTTCATCCTGAGCGCCGCGGGTGACGGTATCAAAAAACTCAACGGCAATTGAATAAACAATTGCGAACTTGTAAGTCTTTTCTTCGGCAGGTGCAGCTGTGCTTTCATTTGCGGCGGGAGCCGTGGCTTCAACAGCGGGCTGGGCAGGCGCAGTTGTTTGAGCAGGCGCGGCAGGTTGAGCGGTGGTTGTGGCAGGGCTGGCACAACCGGTAATTGAAACCAGCATCACGATGATGCTAACAACAGAAAACAAAATTTTCCTCATTACTTTCTTCCTTCCTTCTATTCTTGAAAATTGGGAACAACGGGAAACATCTGTTTTCTATTATATTTTGTGCGTTGAGGTGGTTCAATTTTTTTATTTTTGAAGAATCTTTGTTTTTATT
>JAJTBH010000083.1 GCA_021287005.1 Anaerolineae bacterium | reverse complement strand
GCCGTCCGGTATCCAGATATTTGTTACACAGGGACTTCCCAACTCACGACCAAAATATTCACCAATTTTTCGACTGGAAATGCAATGCTCAATCCAAAACTCTCGAATTGCAGGGTTGTAATTCGAGAGGGTAAAACCGTCGGCTGCCATTTTATGAGAAAAAAGAGTCGGATTAAAATCCATTCCATGATGTTCCGATTTAGCCCAATCTACCCATTCCGAAAATTGTGATGTTTCGAGGATATTACGATCGGTCTTTTTTCCATTATTCTTACCATAAATGGCATGAAGATTTAGACGATGATTACCGGGCAGGAGATTATAAACCTCGTTTAAGTCGGAACGTAATTCATCAGCATTACGAGCTTTGCCGGGGTAATTACCGGTTGCAGCGATGCCACCGGTTAATTCAGCACCGGGGTTTTCAAAACCACCTACATCATCACCCTGCCAGCAATGTAAACTTATTGCCACCGAATCAAGATTTTTTATAATTTCGTCAGTATTGACTCCAAGGGATGCATATCGTTCCTTTGCCAGTAAATAAGCTGTAATAATCGACGATTCACCCATTTCATTTCCCTCCTGAATTATTAGAACCAGTCTTGATTGATATTAAATGTAGCGCAAATGGAACGGATTTCTTCAGCCGAAAGACCTTCTCCCTGTTCATGATTGGTTAAATTCATAAATTCATAACGGGCTCCGGTTTCCGCATACTCAATGCGGTCGGCGGCGCGCTTTATTGAAGTGTCGGAACGGGCCATGACCCCATGTTTTGCCCATAAGGCAATCCGATGCCGGCGTAACGATTGGATCGTTTCAGACATTAACGCTTGTGATCCGGGTACTTGAAAAGGAACAAAACCAATTCCTTCGGGTAAATTTACGATTGTTTCAGGCTGCCATCTTAATATGTGCGTATTAAGATAGTGGGGATCCTGGTAACGCCGGATGTGGCTGAGGTATACCAGGTGAGGGGGTTGAGCGTGGATGACGGTATGAAAATTCTGCGGCCCCTGGCGCATTTGATCCTGGTGTACAGCCAGATGAGAGTTTAACTCGCTGGTGAGATTGGTAAATAACCTTCGCGGCGACGTAAAAAGGGAGGCGGTTTTGCCATCCGCATTAATTAATATACAGCCGAGATTGGCATAGGGATCGTCGATAATTTCACGCAAACGTCGTCCCGATCCACTGACGATAAATGTCGCACCCGCAAGGTCCGGGACCTCAAGCGGCAATTTTATTTCCTGAGTGTTTGAAAAACGACGACGAACATCCAACGACCAACCGATATAAACGGAAATATTACCCGCTGCGCCCTCACTGGCCTCGATTTCAGAAAGACGGTGGCCGGCCATACCGATAGACATTAATAATTCATCCAATTCAGGAAAAGGAGCTTCTATCATCAGAAACCTCATGAAAATTTTTAAAATACATAATTATGGTTAATATTTATATATAACATTTATACTTCTTCTTCTGAAAGTTGTCAATAATTGATGATATATGTTTGATAATTGTTGATAGTTGATACATTGCCATGAGCAAAATATTTAAAAAATACCAGGTTTTTTAATAAAAACTATCATCCATTGCTAAAAAACGGATGTATTAACACCCTGAATCTGGAAAACAACCCATAATCAGGGTATTTATTGAGATATTGGGCGGAAAAGGATTTGAAACCTTTGTT
Source organism: Anaerolineae bacterium (assembly GCA_021287005.1). Lineage (GTDB taxonomy): Bacteria > Chloroflexota > Anaerolineae > Anaerolineales > Anaerolineaceae > JAJTBH01. The sequence continues at coordinate 11,171 of JAJTBH010000083.1, read as the reverse complement.
ATTTATTGATTATGATCATACAAAAACAAAAAAGTATTGACAAATATCAATAAATTACTACAATAAATATTGTTGTTATTAATTGTTTAAATTAATGTTATTTGATGCCTGGGTGGGCTATTTATTCATCGAATAATTAAACGAGGGGCCTGTGATCTCTTTTGAGCGACGTCAACGCCTTTTGGTAACACTTAAAGAACATCCCGGTATTCGAGTGCCGGAATTGTCAAAATTACTTGATGTGTCAGAGGGTACAGTTCGAAACGATCTGACTGCATTATCAGAACTTGGTCAATTAACCCGGGTACGGGGCGGGGCCCAGGTCATTGATGAAAACAAGGCACAAAATGCCGCATTCACTGCCAGAGCTGAAGTTAATACTCAAAATAAACAAAACATTGCCAGAAAAGCGGCCGAATTAATTAAGGACGGCGATTCAGTTTTATTTGATGCCAGTTCCACGGTTTACCATCTGGCCCATTATTTACATGACCGGAGAAATTTGCGCATTATTACCAATGGCATAGAAGTCGGAAAAGTGTTATCACAAAATCCATACAATACAGTTATCCTGGTGGGCGGTTTATTGAGCTCCGACGGAAATTCAATTACGGGATTGGTGAGTGATTTTTTCTTAAAAGATTTACACGTTAATAAAGCCTTTGTATCGTGCAGCGGCTTCACCGTTAAAGAGGGTTTAACCGAGGTTCACATTCATGAAGTGCAGCTAAAACGGCGCATGATCGATTGCGCCAGTGAGGTTATCGCTTTGATAGACTCACATAAGTTCGGAAAAATTGATTTAACACTTTTTGCCCAACCCAACCAGGTTAACCATTTATTTACCGATGGAGATATAAAAGCAGATTGGATCAGGCAATTAACGGATGCCGAAATTCCATTTACTGTTTGTAACAATGATGCACAAACCAATTTTTAGTCAAAGAGCATAATAATGAACGAAGTTATACTTGAATTAAAAAAGGTTATCAAACGATTTTCAGGGGTGGAAGTACTACATGAAGTTTCGTTTAACTTAAAACCCGGTGAAATTCATGCATTGCTGGGCGAAAACGGGGCAGGCAAATCGACCCTGATAAAAATCATTACGGGGGTTCACCAGCCTGATGGTGGTGAAATTTGGTTAAATGCTCATCCGGTTCAGTTCCGTGATCCGCATGAATCACGTCAGGCAGGAATAGCGGCGATTTACCAGGAATTGAGTCTGTTTCCCGATCTGGATGTGGCAGAAAACATTTTTGTCGGTCGCCAGCCCACCACAAACTCCGGAAGAATTGACTGGAACCGATTGTACGATGAAGCAGGCAAATTATTAACATCACTGGGCGTTCATCTGGATTTAAAACAGAAAACACGCCAGCTAAGTATCGCTCAGCAGCAAATGGTTGAAATTGCGCGTGCTTTTTCAATCAATGCTCGTATTTTAATTATGGATGAACCGACCTCGTCTTTAACCCTGAATGAAGTTTCTGATTTGTTTAGATTGGTGAGGCGATTGAGAGATGGTGGCACTTCCATAATTTTTATATCCCACAGACTGGAAGAGTTATTTGAATTGGCCGATAGAGTGACAGTCTTACGCGATGGTAATTTTATTGACACAAAGTCATTAAACGAGGTCAGTCGTGATGAATTAATCAAACTGATGGTCGGGCGGACTATCAGCAATCTGTTTCCAAAACAGGCGGCTAATATCGGTCCGGTTGTCCTGGAAGTTCAAAACCTTAGCCATAATGGTTTATTTGAAAATATTAATTTTGAATTACATAAAGGTGAAATATTGGGTCTGGCGGGACTTGTGGGTGCGGGGCGGAGCAATTTTTGGTGTGGTGCCACCCGCTTCCGGAAAAATAAAAATAGATGACAGGGAAGTAAAAATATTATCATCCCAACAAGCCATTAACCTTGGTCTGGCTTACGTCCCGGAAGATCGCCAAACACATGGTTTGATCACAGCCATGAATATCACTTCCAATATCAGCCTGCCATTATTAAAACAATATACTACCGGCGGCTGGATTAAAAGTAAAGATGAAAAAGATGCAGCACTGGATGGCGCACGCCAGATGGAAGTAAAAGCTAATAGCATCTGGCAAAAAACACGCGAACTTTCTGGCGGCAATCAACAAAAAGTTGTTCTTGCAAAATGGCTTGCCACAAAACCCCGAATTTTAATTCTTGATGAGCCCACGCGCGGGATTGATGTTGGCACGAAGGCGGCCGTTCACGCTTTGATGGGGCAATTGGCAGCCGAAGGAATGGCCATCATCATGATTTCTTCCGAACTTCCTGAAATTTTGGGGATGAGTGATCGAATTATCGTGATGCATGAAGGTCAAATTACGGCAAGGTTTAATCGAGAAGATGCAACACAAGAAAAAATCATATCCGCAGCAACGCAAGCGGTAGTAACAGGAAGTGTTCTTTGAGCGCACAATCTAAACCTACACAACAAATAAATTTAATCAGTTTTTTAGCACGTTTCCGTGAAGCGGGGATTGGTTTTTTTATTTTGATCCTTGTAATTTTAATCTCACTTCGCTCTCCTGCTTTTCTTACTTTAGATAATTTTAATGACATTTTGTTAAACATATCGATCCTTTCCATAGTGGCTCTGGCTCAAACGATGGTAATCATCACGCATGGCATCGACCTGTCCGTTAGTTCTATTATTGGATTGGTGGCTATGATGGTGGCATTCACAGTGAAACTTAATCCTGGTTTTCCGGTATTTGCCACAGTTATTCTGGGTATGCTACTTGGGGCAATCCTGGGCTCTTTCAATGGGGTCATCATCAGTTACGGCAAAGTTCCACCTATCATCGCCACTCTGGGAACTTTAAGCATTTACCGCGGTATGGTCTTCTTTTATAGTTCTGGAGCATGGGTCAACCCGATTGATTTACCTGCTGAATTTAAAATGCTTTCAAAAGGTACACCGTTGGGATTGCCAAATATGGTGATTTTTGCCATCATATTTGCTATCCTGGTTTATTTTTTTCTCAATTACACCCGGGCGGGTCGCGATATTTATGCTGTAGGAAGTAATCCGGACGCGGCCCAAATGGCCGGCATTCGAAAACAACGAATCATTTTTATGGTTTATTTGATATCCGGTATAGCCAGCGGCCTGGCCGCTGTTCTCTGGGCGTCTCGTTTTGAATCAGCACAAACAAACACCGCTTTAGGTTTTGAACTGCAAACCGTAGCTGCCTCGGTAGTAGGAGGTGTCAGCGTCAGCGGCGGCGTTGGAACCGTGCCCGGCGCTTTATTGGGTGTTTTATTGTTGGGCATTATTGAAAATTCATTGCCCCTCGTGAAAATTTCACCTTTCTGGCAGCTTGCCATGCAAGGTTTATTAATCCTGATCGCTGTTGTTACGGATAATTTGATTTTACGAAGTGTCCAGAGGAGCAAAAAATGATGAATAAATCCACTTCAAATTATCCACAAAAAAACCAGTCAGGCAGCCTGATCAATGCAAAATCAGGCCGGCGCTCAGTTTGGGCTTATTTTCAACGATGGGAATGGCTTTTAGTATTGTTGATCGTAGTTGATATTTTTATTAATATGAAGCTTTCCCCTTATTTTTTGGATGGCCGCAATCTGGCCCGGGCATCATCTGACTTTATGGAATTGGGTTTAATGATGCTTCCAATGGTGTTTATTATCGTAACCGGAGGAATTGATCTTTCTATTGCTTCAAACCTGGGTATGTGTGCATCGTTTATGGGATTGCTGTTCATGAATGGAACAAATATCTGGCTTGCAGCAATCGCGGCATTGATTCTGGGTACACTCGGTGGATTATTAAACGGTACATTGATTGCCAAATTGAAACTTCCCCCACTGGTGGTAACCCTTGGAACTTATGCATTTTACAGGGGCATAGCCTATGTAATGTTAGGGGATCAAGCAGCCAGAAATTATCCTGCCGAATTCACCTACCTTGGCCAGGGGAAAATTCCGGGGACTTTGATTCCCTTTTCTGTGTTGCTTTTCATCGTTTTAGCGATAATTTTCTCATTGATTCTACATAAGACTGCTTTTGGCAGATATCTTTTTACGATTGGGAATAACGAAAATGCGTCTCATTTTTCCGGTGTGCCGGTTGATGCAGTAAAAATGAGTATCTACGCTCTGTCAGGATTTATGGCAGCCCTGGCCGGATTAATTTTAGCAGCCCGTTTTGGCAGCACGCGCCCAGATATTGGTAATGGCATGGAATTGACGGTCATAACGACAGCCGTATTAGGGGGCGTGGATATTAATGGTGGTATTGGGACGATGGGTGGCGCAGCATTATCTTTATTATTAATCGGTTTGATGCGCTTTGGAATGGGACTGGTTAATATTCAAGGCCAGGTGCAAGGCGTTGCAATTGGCCTGTTATTAATTGTTTCAATCCTTTTACCCAACATCACCCGAGAAGTATCCTCTCGAAACATTAAATTTGATCGCCGAAATATTTTTACAGTCATTCTTTTTATCCTGATTTTTATATCGTTTATTCTGTTTTTCTTCTGGTCACGGATGCCGATCACGGCTGCCGGTTGATTATTTTTTATTATTGTTTAGTCCGGGTAGTTCTCAGGCAAAACGCCTGTTAACTTTATCAAAATAAAAAATGTAAGGAGGAAACATGAAATACCGTTTTACGTATTTAGTTTTGGCGACGCTAATGGTTCTTAGCCTGGTTTTAAGTGCTTGTGCCGCACCTACACCTACTGCTGCCCCGGCGGCCCCCGCTGCTCCGGCAGCGCCTGCTGCCCCGGAACCAACCAAAGAACCACCGGCGGCTGCACCAGCCACTGAAGCCCCCGCTCCTGCTGCATTAAATTTCGTGCTGGTTCCCAAGAACCTGGGAAATCCATATTTTGATACTGCCAATGATGGTGCCCAAAAAGCTGCCAAAGAACTGGGCGTGACCGTGACTTATCAGGGCCCTGCTACTGCTGACGCCACCCAACAAATTCAATTGATCAATTCGTTGATTGCTCAGAAGGTCAGTGGTATGGCTATTTCGGCGGACGATTCTGACGCTCTGGTTCCCACCGGCAAAGAAGCAATTGATGCTGGAATTCCCGTGGTTTCATTTGATTCGGCTGTTGGTGTCGGCGGTCGTATTTTGCATATTAATCAGGCTGAAAATCAGGGTATTGGCGCCATTGAAATTAAAATGGCCCTGGACCTGACCGGGCCTGATGGCGGCAAAATCGCCATATTGAGTGCCACTTCTACGGCGCCTAACCAGAATGCCTGGATCGAAATCATGAAGGAAGAACTTAAGAAATCAGAATATGCCAAACTGGAACTGGTCGACGTGGTCTATGGCGATGATGACGATACCAAGAGCTATAATGAAGCTCAGGCGCTCTTTAAAAAGTACCCCGACTTGAAAGTCATCATAGCGCCTACCACCGTTGGTATCGCGGCTTCAGCACGTGCCGTTACCGATGCCAAGCTGATTGGCAAAGTTTTTGTCACCGGTTTAGGGACTCCCAACCAGATGCGCGAATATGTGAAGAGCGGCGCCGCACCGGAATTTGCACTCTGGAACCCCGGAGATCTGGGTTACCTGTGTATTTACACTTTGAATGCCCTGGCAACCGGTGAAATCAAGGGCGTTGAAGGTGATAAATTTAAGGCAGGTTCACTCGGTGAATTTACCATCAAGAGCGATCCGGATATGGGCTTAAATATTTTGTTAGGTGAACCCTTTATCTGGGACAAAAACAATATTGACGATTCACACTGGTAAATCAATTTACAACAATTGAATAAATAATAAACCACTCCGGCCGGATTAAAAGGCCGGAGTGGTCTTCAAAAGGGTAATCAATATGAAAAGAGTCGGTTTTCAGTTTAAAATTCGAAATGACAGATTGGATGAATATAAAAAAATACACAAAAAAGTCTGGCCTGAAATGCTGGAAGCGCTGCATCAGTCAGGCTGGTTTAATTACACCTTGTTCTTAAGACCTGACGGTCTAATTTTTGGCTATTTTGAAACTGAAAACGGATTGGCCGATGCGCAAGCAAAAATGGCTGGATTGGAAATAAACACCCGTTGGCAGGAATTTATGGCGCCGTTTACAGACGCCGATGTAAGACCGGATGAAAGTTTTGTTGAATTGGAAGAATACTTCCACCTGGATTAATAAATTAATTATCTTTTTAATTTTCCTCAAGAAATGGAATTGTATTAGTCGCGCGCGGCATGATCACAACTCGTTTAAGTGGGTTGACCGTCTGGCTGGCCAGATGAAATGCCTGATTAAGCGTTGCAGCCGGCGTGATAAACCAGTTTTTTACCTGCTCGTCCGGAATATTTGAAACCATAAAGATTTTAACACGAGAGGCCAGCCTGGCAATCTGGAAGGCTTTGTGCGGACCAATCCGAAAACCTTGATTGTTAAATCGCTCGAATACGTCAGACAGGGTTTTAGTCCCTTTTACAAATTCCTCAAAGGAGGGGCTGCCGCTGCCTTCTCTGCATTCAGCAGCTAAAATGACAGCGCCGCCATCTCGCACACATAAAGCTGCATGCGTAATTGCTTTTTGAGATTGGTACAGGTTAATATCTTTTGGAAAACCTCCAACAGATGCTATAGCTAAATCATAGGGAGCCGGTATCGAAATTAAACCACTATTTTGCACTTCATCGATTCCGGCTTGCATAACATCCAATGGAGACCCGGCAAAAACATTGGAGATTTCTTTTTTATTGTTTAATACAACATTTAATGCATATTGCAAACCAGCCATCTGAGCAATTTCTTCGACATCCTGGCGCATGGGGTTACTTTCATAAGCGCCAATCGTGGCAGCCGGGTTAATTAACATTTCATGATTCTTGTTGATCGTAATTCGACCGGCACATCCGATGGATAAACTTTTAGCTCCTCCGGAAAATCCCATAAAATGATGTGGTTCAATATTTCCGGTTACAATGCGTAAGTCGGAATTCCAAATAATGGAATTTATCCAAACGGGCGTGCCGCGACTGGTTTCTCCCAAATAGGACAGATTATTTTGATAGTCACAATCATGAGAAATAACCGAATAAGTTCTGATAATATCTTCCGGAAGCAAACGACTGATTTCATCAGAACCCATTGGTTTATGTGTACCGGTCGCAATCAGTATTGTGATGTTTTTCGAAGGAATCCCAATGTTTTTTAGTTCCTCAAGGAGCGGGGGCAGTATAAATTGGTGAGGAACAGGGCGAGTTTTATCATTTACGGCAATAACTGCGCTTTTGGCACCGCGATAATCCGAAATTTTCTGCAAATTTAGAGGATTTTTTAATGACGTTTGAACCGCTATAAGCGGGTCGTCAACCGGCTGACTATCGACTGGTGAGATGGTATTAATTTCCAACCCGGCCGGTAAATCAATTTCAATATAATCGTTGCCATAGGCAAGTTTAAACGAAGAAGATGATTGGGTTCCCATGAAAATAAATTTTACCAGTGTTTTAATTTATCTAGCGTTAAATTAACTTTTGACTGCCCGAATAAACCTCTTCTATATTGATTACCAGAGCGGCATTTCCAGGATGTTTTTTGGGATTCCATTCTTTCATGTTGTTATAATATTTTCCTTCCGTATAATAAGACATGGAACCTTTTATTTGATACGATTTTTTCTCCGGGGTAATAAATAAGACTGAAACCCTGGTTCCGGAATGAATGTTGGCGCGGGTTTTGTTAAAATAATTATCGGCAATTATCAAAGTTTGATTATCATATTTACTGACACAGGTGACAAAAATGGAATTTGGCGTTCCATCTTGAGCGACCGTTGTTAGAACCACTGCGCCATCCCGATTATCCCAGGCGTTTATAACTTCCTCAGGTAAGTTAACCATAATTTCCTCCAAAATCGATGTATTTTTACTAAAATTATAGTACGAATTTTAATATAAATAGAGTCAGGTTGGAATAGTCAATAAACCCTAAAGGTTGAAAGACATTTACATAAATATTGTTAATGTGATTAATATATATAAAAATAATGATGAGCCTTTCTAAACTGACTTGTATAATTATTTAAATCCGGCAATTAAATTTTCAGTTCAATATAAAACAATAAGGAGCAGCCCATGATTGATCCGAAAGTTAACTTTGTAAAAGAATTGCTTGACCAATATCCCAACTGGTTTAATGATTCAGAAAAAATGGACCTGGCACAAATGGCTGCCAGAAATTATCCATATACCAGGTTATTTTCACCCATACAGGTCAACCGGTTGACGTTAAAAAACAGAATAGTAATGGGCCCCATGGGAAATATATCAATGGCAGAAGAAATGGGGCGGCCAACCAATAAAATGGTTCAATATTTTGCGGAGCGTGCCAAAGGTGGAGCGGGGCTGTTGACTTCAGGCCTTGTTCCTATTTCTCAAGCGGTAGATCCGACCGTCACTGAACGCGGGGACAAATCTTATTTTCCGCGCATTGACAGCTCTCGAACTGTTTTTGCGGGATGGCGTGACCTGGCTGAATCTGTGCATGCGTATGGTTCACGATTTTTTATTCAGTTAACTGCCGGGTTGGGGCGAGTCGGTTCACCCGAATCTTTGTTAACCAAATATAAAATGCCCGTTTCGGCTTCATGGAATCCCAATTTTTATATACCTGCTATTCCATGCCGGCCAATGACAGATGGTGAATGTCGTACCATCTTAAAAGCGGCCGGCCAGGGTGCAGCCGATGCAAAAGCGGCAACAATCGACGGCGTATATCTTCACGGGCATGAAGGATATTTGCTGGAGCAAATGACAAACCCTGCGTTTAATCGGCGTTTGTTTGGACGATATGCCAACTGGCAAAATTTTGGCCTGGATATGGTGAAAGAAATTCGTAAACGGGTTGGTCCGCATTTTCCGATTATGTACCGGATCGATCTCTCGCTGGCATTAAACGAAACATACGGCAAACGAATGGAAGATGTAACTTCCTTAAAAAGTTTCCAAAAGGAACGTACAGTCACCCAAACCCTGGATTATATGGTTAATTTGGTTAAAGCTGGCGTGGATTTGTTTGATGTTGACCTGGGTTGTTATGATAACTGGTGGTTGCCCCATCCTCCGAATTCAATGCCATCCGGCTGTTTCCTTGCGGTTTCACGCCTGGTAAAAGAATACTTTGAGCACGAAAAAGTGATCAGCAATGCGGGCTTACCTGTGCCGGTGGTGGCAGTTGGCAAATTGGGGTATCCTGATCTCGCAGAACAGGCATTACGGGATGGCGATTGTGACATGATTATGCTGGCGCGACCGTTATTGGCCGATTCAGAATGGCCTAATAAGGCTTACGCCGGGCGTGTAATGGATATTCGGCCCTGTATTGGCGATCAGGAGGCCTGCATCAACGAATTTGTCGAGGGCGGGCATCCGCAATGTTCAGTTAATCCACGAACCGGTTTTGAGGATGTTTTCGACCGTGAAGTTAAACCGGCCATGACGGCAAAAAAAGTGGCTGTGGTGGGGGCCGGTCCATCGGGAATTGTTTGTGCAATTACAGCCGCTCAACGCGGACACAAAGTCACTTTATATGAAAAATCAAATAAAGTGGGGGGCATGCTTGTTCCCGGATCTGTACCAAAAATTAAATATGAAGTAAAAAATTACCTGGCCTATTTGGAATATCAGCTTGAGAAAACCTCAAAGAATTTTGACCTCACAGTTAACCTGAGTCAAGATATAAGCCCGGATGAATTGAAGAATAAAGATTTTGATACCATAATTGTCAGTGTGGGTGGCAGTGCTGTGACTCCTAAACTGCCGGGAATAGATGCGGATTTTGTTGTTCAAGCGATTGATCTCTTAAAAAATCCGGAACTGGCAGCCAATGCCCAAAAAATTGCCGTGATAGGCGCCGGGGCAGTGGGTTGCGAGGCAGCTCATTATTTGGCTTCAGAATTAAAGAAAACGGTTACGGTTATTGAAATGCTGCCGACAATTATGCCGGGATTATGCACGGCCAACCGCGGACATTTGATTCACGCTCTTGAAAAATTGGCTGTTCCCCTGTGGAATTGTACCAAACTAAAATCGATCGAAAATGGAAAAATCACCCTGTTGCGAAATGTTTCCAATACGGTTCCCGATCCTTTTAACACCTGGACGCCGATTTTGCCGGAAAATATCCATAATCCATTCTCAAAAGCCATTGTTGAGGATATTAAGGAAATAGACCTGGAAACAGACCTGGTTGTATTGGCAATGGGTTTAAAACCGGGACGGGATTATTATGAATCCTGTATAAAGGCTCAAGCAGCGCCGGAAATTATACAATTGGGCGATTCATTCCAGATAGGTCGCGTTTTCGAAGCAGTAAAATCCGGCTCAATGGTTGGACGTAATTTATAAGAGGTCATGATGGAACAGATTAAGATGTTATTGACACCTCAAGAAAAATCAATTTTGGACGGTAAACAGGGTGAAGTTCTGGCGAAAGCTATGCAATCCATTGTTGTATATGGTGAAACATTTGGAGCGACGCGCCTGGTTGATATTGAAGGCAACCAGCATTTTGTTACTTCTTTTGGCGCGAATACCATCAAACCCTATTTTGCAATGATGGAGGAATTAATTCAAGCCGGCTTAAAAACAAAAGAACCCTTTACAGTAGACCCCAGGCCGACGGAATATGATTCCGTCAACGTAAACCCCATTCAAAAAATGGTGAATTCTCTGGTATTCGGTAAACAAAAAGAATACGAAAAACAACTTAAATCATTAGGTCTGAAGAATGAGAATGGTTTTAGCTGTGCCTGTTATTTGGACGAAGTGGGCAACATTCCCCGGCGTGGCGCAATGTTAGCCTGGTCTGAATCTTCCGCTGTTGTTTTTGCGAACTCCGTCCTTGGAGCCAGAACAAACCGCAATTCGGCCGGCATTGATGTCCTTTGTGCCATTTTGGGAAAAGCCCCTTATTTTGGTTTTTTAACTGATGAAGGCCGGAAAGCCACCTGGAAAATTGAGGTAAAAACCAGTAAAAGACCTAATGCTCAACTTTTAGGCAGCGCCATCGGAATTAAAGTGATGGAAGCGGTTCCGTACATAACCGGATTGGATCGCTTTTTTGACAAAGAAATTACACCGGAAGTTGAAGCTTATTTAAAAGATATGGGAGCTGCAA
>JAJTBH010000082.1 GCA_021287005.1 Anaerolineae bacterium | reverse complement strand
ACCCCTTGAGATATTATTTTAGCCAGAAACGGCGTTCGTCTTAACATGAGCAAATCCAAAATTTTCTGGCGAACAATGGCGTTATCGTCGGAATACCATGTCGCCAACATATTCACCACCAGAGGTTTATGGTCTACGCGTAGCTGGTTAAAAATATTAAAATATTGTTGTAATTTATCAATGGCAGACAGATGCGGATTTTCAACAATCCCGCATAATACAATTTCCACCTGCTCTTCGGTTCTTTCGATAAAAGCCTGTAAGATAGCCGGTTTGGATTTAAAATAATGATAAAATGCCCCGCTGGATATATTTAAATCAACCAGAATATCCTGAATGGTCATAGCTTCATACCCCCTGGTGTAAATCAGGCGTTGAGCCGAATCCAAAATTTCATTTCGTTTTTGAGTGTATTCGTTTTCTTTAAACAAACGTGCCATATTTTCCTTAATTAATAAACCGAATCTCTATTTATTAATTATCTTTAGTATAGCCCCACTCCAGCCGCTCGTCAAGTATTTACAAAAAACCTCCCCTGAGCATATCAGGAGAGGTTTTTTTCGGTTCAGACAAAAATCTGCCGGTTATTTACACTGATCGCCCTCATCAAACGCTTCAATATTCCACAGAGCGCTGCGAGAAGTGGCATCCATTTCCAGGCCACAGAAATCCGGACGGGTAACGGCCACTTTCAGCCGAAAATATAGCGGTAAAACCGGCAGGTCGCCGGCAAAAATGGACTGCACGGCTTTATGGTTATTAAAATAAGCCTCCTGATTATCCGGGCGAGTGTACCGTGCCAGTTGACAGGCTGTATCATAAGCCGGATTACTGTAACCGGTCAGGTTGGGGGTTAACCAGTTATTATCAGTGGCAGGAATCTGCGCACTTTCAAACAACTGGCAGGGCGGCACCAGCCCACTCTCCCATGAGAACTGCGCCAGGTCAAACTGACGGCCAAACAACACACCCTGCGGGCCGGGTAGATATAAATCACCCACCGGCAGGTAACGCACATTCACCTGCACGCCGCACTCGGCCAGGTCAGAAACGATCATCTTTGCCACTTCTACACGCAGCGGGGCTTCACTGGTGACATAATCGAGCGTCAGCGGAGTGCCCGGGTTAACCGTGTTGACTGTGGCGGCCACACGAGGTTGAGCCGGATCGCCGCTAAAGTTCTTCCAGCCGGCTTCCTCCAGCAGAGCCTTGCCTTTCTCAGGGTCATACGGCAGCGCTATCAGATCTTTATCAAAAAGCGGATGATCCGGCGCCAGATAGCTGGCCGGTAGTGCCGATTGATCAAACAGTTGTTTATCAATAATATTCTGGCGATTAATACAATAGGCAAAAGCCTGGCGTACTTTTACGTCGCTGAAAATATCGGCGCGATCTGTAGCCCAGGGCTGGTAACCATCATCATAACTGGCCGGTTTAATCCCGAATGCCAGAAATTCCATTTCCGGCCCCTGCGCGATGGCGGCTTTAAGTTTGCCGGCGCGCTGCAAATCAAGCACAGCCTCAAGCTGTTCGTCCAACAACGAGGTTTGATCCACTACACTGCATTCACCGCTCAACAGAGCCTCCAGGTTGTTATCAGCCTGTTCGCCCAGGAAACGATAAACCAATATATCGTATTTTGGCAGCCCTTCAGACGCACGGAAATAAGCCGGATTTTTAACCAGACGGATATGATCGCCTTTGACCCATTCGTCAATCTGATAGGGTCCCCATCCCAACGGTTTTTGTGTCGCCACATCAGAAGTCTGCAATTGAGCGGCGTTCATGCTCTGCCAGGCATGTTTGGGCAGCGGAATAAAAAAGAGTGGCGCGTAACTGGCGGGCAGATATCCGGGGCGCCCCACCCACTTAACAGTCTGAGGATCGACGACATCATATGAAAAAGTGCGGTTGATGTGATATTTGGAAACCGGTGTATCTTTATCGGATGCCAGTTGGTAGGAATAAAGTGAATCGTCTGCGGTTAAAGCCTGACCATCAGACCAGGTAATGCCCGATTTAATCTTAAAGGTAACGGCCAATTGATCCAGTTTAAGGGGTGTGGTGCCATCCCAGGTTATGGCGCAATCTCCGCTTGTACAACCGCTGGGCAGTACCTTCTGCCCGGCGGCCCACGAAACCAGGTCGCCATCGGCATTCACCACCGGGTCGCCGTTTTTAACATCGACCGGCTGCAAACTGGCTCCGCCATTTGAAAGCGAAGGTATCTGCTCCAGTATAACCGGCTCAGGGGTGTAATGGCGGGTATCAATTGGCCCATCATAAACGGCTTCCAACACGCTCCACATGCTGCGTGATGTGCCGCCGTAAGGATACAGGGTATTCGGCTCCTGGCCCACGCAAATAGTTAATGATCGCGGTTGAGGTGTGGCGGTGGGTGTCGGTGCCTGGGTGGGAACGGGGGTTTCGGTTGGGGAATTGGTAGCCGTCGGCTCTGCCAGTGGGCCCGGCATATTACAGGCCGTCAGAGCAGCCAGGGTTAACAAGATTCCCAATCCGCCCCAGTATTGGCGTTTGGAAGGGGTAAACAATTTGGTAAACATACCATCTCCTTCTTCAAAGATGGCCTAATTATACTGCCATTACAGACCGGATTTGAACATGCAATAAAAAAACTGCCCGTTAACCAAAAACGGACAGTTTTATAGGTTTGACTGTTTTTTATTTTAATCGAGGCTGGCAAAATGGCAGGCCACCTGGTGACCCGGCACAATTTCGCGCCATTCAGGCCGTTTTTCAGCACAGATGCTCTGTGCCAGAGGGCAGCGCGTGCGGAAGTGGCACCCCGAAGGCGGATTAATCGGAGAAGGTACATCACCGGTTAAGATTATCCGGTTCCGTTTTTCTTCAACTTCCGGGTCGGGAATAGGCACGGCAGAAAGCAGAGCTTTTGTGTATGGATGATACGGGCGGTCATACAAATCATTTCGGTTGGCGAGTTCAACAATATTACCCAGGTACATAACCGCCACACGGGTTGATATATGCCGCACCATCGATAAATCGTGCGCAATAAACAGGTAGGTCAGGTTAAATTTCTGTTGTAAATCTTCCAACAGGTTGACGACCTGCGCCTGAATCGAAACGTCCAAAGCGGAGATCGGTTCATCACAAACAATTAAATCGGGGTTTAATGCCAGTGCGCGGGCAATGCCAATACGCTGGCGTTGACCGCCCGAAAACTCATGCGGATAACGATCCAGGTAGGATGGATTTAAATTAACCAGATTTAACAATTCTTTGACGCGATCGCGTAACGCCGGCCCGCTGGCCAGGTTGTGCACCAACATTGGCTCACCGACAATGCTCTCCACGGTCATACGCGGATTTAAAGACGCATAAGGGTCTTGAAAAATCATCTGCATCCGGCGGCGCAGGCGGCGCAGCGGCTCGCTGCCCAACGTGGTTAAATCAAGATCGTCAAAATAAACATGCCCGGAGGTCGGTTTGTAAAGCTGTAAAATGGTCCGGCCGGTCGTGGATTTACCGCATCCCGACTCGCCCACCAGGCCAAGCGTTTCACCTTTTTTAATATCAAAACTCACACCATCCACGGCATGAACCTGTCCCACAACCTTCTGGAAAATGCCGCGTTTAATGGGGAAATGCATCACCAGATCTTCAATTCGTAATAATGTTTCCTGGTTTTCCATTTTAACGTTCTCTCCCGGTTGAGGTATCGACCCAACAGGCCACCTTATGCCCTTCGGCAATCGGCAGCAATGCCGGGTTTTCATTTAAACAATGTTCAACTTTGAACTGACAGCGTGGCGCAAACGGGCAGGATGTCGGTTTGCGATACAATACCGGCGGTTTACCTTCAATGGATACCAGGCGATGACGCTGGTTCTCATCCAGACGGGGGAGCGAACCCAGGAGGCCCAATGTGTAAGGGTGCGATGGATGTGCATATAAATCTTTCACATTGGATTCTTCAATGATGCAGCCGCCATACATCACGGCCATGCGGTGTGCCAGGCCGGCAATTACACCCAGATCATGCGTGATCCAGATGATTGACATTTTAAATTCATCCCGTAAACGGACCACCAGGTCAACAATTTGCGCTTGAATGGTTACATCCAGAGCTGTGGTGGGTTCGTCTGCGATCAAAACCTGCGGATTGCAGGTTAAAGACATGGCAATCATCACACGCTGGCGCATACCGCCCGAGAATTGGTGCGGATAATCATTGAGACGGTCTTTGGGGCGGGGAATGCCCACCAGGCTTAATGCTTCCACCGCACGATCCAGCGCTTCTTTTTTGGAAAGTCCCTTGTGAATTACAAGCGGCTCGGCCACCTGTTCACCGATGGTCAGCACAGGGTTAAACGAGGTCATCGGGTCTTGAAAAACGACGCTGATTTGGGCGCCGCGTACATGACGAATTTCATCGTCACTCATTTTTAATAAATCTTTTCCCTGAAAGATGGCTTCACCGGCAACAATTTGACCGGCCGGTTGAGGAAGAAGACGTAAAATAGACATTACAGTAACACTTTTACCGCAACCACTTTCGCCGACAATCCCCAGAGTTTCTCCTTCTTTCAGGTCAAAAGAAACCCCATTAACAGCGTGAACATTGGCTTCACGCGTCTTAAATTGAGTTTCCAGCCCCCTTACGCTCAGTAATTCGGCCATATATTCAGTCCTCTTCGGTTGATTTGGGATCGGGTATTTTTAAGGGATACCACCAGAGCTTTTCCTGAGAAAAAATGTAAAAATTACAGGTTAATGGTAAAAGTATACCCGGTTAAGAATGACTTGACAAGTTAAACGTTACGATTATGAAAATTAAGATTCTTTTTTGTTTTGGGTAAGCACGTGCCGGTAAGCGGCATTAATCGCTTTCATGCGGTCTTCCGCCAACTGGCGCAGTTCCGGCGCCAGCCCTACCATTAAATCGGGATGATAGAGACGAACTTTCTGGCGATAGGCTTCGATTAATTCTTCGCGAGTCGATTGGGGCGAAACATCCAGAACTTTGTAAGGTGTATCTTCCTCAAAGGAACCGGGCAAAAAATTTGAACCCTGTTCCCTTACCAGGCGTTGCATACAGCTTTCCAGCGAATTAAGATTTCGCCGGTTTTTTCCCCAATCGCGGCGGGTTTTAGCCTTGGCAGATTTACTCACCAGGCGCACAATCGTTTGAAATCCATTGGCTTCAACCAGAATCATAATTTTTTCACCCCATGACCAGAAGCTGAAACCCTTGCTTGCCAGAATCACCCCCCTGCGCCCGCCGGCTTCCTCCTGTTCAAGCTGCGTTTTTGTATTCTCCAAAGCCATACGAACCAGGCGCATGGTCTGGTCGAAGGACAGGTTTATTTTTAGAATACGCTGGCAGTATGGAACCATAAAAACTACAGATCACGGGTTAAAATACGGTGCGAACGCACCAGTCTGCCTTGAAGCACACGAATTTCAACCACCTTTAATGCTCCCGGCCGGGGTTCAACCGTCACAGCCTGTTGAAATTTATATCCCAGCGGCAGGCCGAACATAAAACCAATCGTACTTAAGGCGACCACCACGGGCCAATCTTGCAAACGTCGCCGCCAGCTTCCCTGACTGAAAGCCATAACCAGCCATGCCAGGCTGCCGGCCAGCATCCCTGCCACGGCATAATTGGTGCCGCAGTTGGGATGAAATGCCAGCCCGGTTTCCCCGTTCTGTAACCGCGCCAGGGCTTCATCCACGGCATCACGCAGCGTCTCAGTTGCCACGTTGCCCACTACCCAAAAACCGCGTGCATCCGAATAACCGAAAAGCGATAAACCGGGTTGTTTGCGCGCCAGAATCTGCAGAGTGGCATGTTCAAGGGCATGGTGCCGGCGGGTGCGGCTGACGGGCGATATGGATAATAAGGATTGTAATAAAGACATAACAAATACCTCGGATTTATTTTTCTTTTGTATCGGAAGGGACCAGGGCAAAATGCAGCGCCTCTCGCAGAGAGCGCACTTCAATGATTTCGATACCCTTTGGGTACGGTTCTCCGCGCCGGATGCGCCGGGGAACAATGGCCGTCTTAAAACCAAGTTTGGATGCCTCATGCAAACGGGCATTCATATGCCCCACCCAGCGCAATTCTCCCGACAGGCCAATTTCACCAATTAACACGGCATCAGCCCGCACAGCCAGGTCACGCATGGACGAGGCAATTGCCGCGGCAACGGCCAGATCGGCGGCCGGTTCGTTCACGCGCAAACCACCCACGACGTTTACAAAAATATCCTGTTCCGAAAGGTTATAACCCGCCCGTCGTGTTAACACGGCGGCCACCAGCATTAATCGATTTAAATCCACACCGTTGGGTGTGCGGCGCGGATTGCCAAAATTGGTATGGCTGGTTAAGCCTTGAATTTCAATTAGCAGCGGGCGCGTGCCTTCCATGGTCACCGCAATCGATGAACCCGCCGCCGTCGCCAACCGTTCAGCCAAAAAAGCTTCCGATGGGTTGGGCACTTCTTCCATTCCACGTTCGCGCATCTCAAATACGCCGACTTCAGAAGTGGCGCCAAAACGGTTTTTCACGGACCGCAGCAAACGAAAAGAAAGAAAACGGTCGCCCTCCAGGTAAAGCACTGTATCAACAATATGCTCCAATACGCGCGGACCGGCGATCACACCCTCTTTGGTGACATGCCCGATTACAAAAACGGCCAATCCGGAAGATTTTGCCAGTTCGCGCAGGCGCCCCGAACAGTCGCGCACCTGGGTTATTGAACCGGCGGTTGATTCAAGCTCGGGCAGGTAAATGGTTTGAATTGAATCCACAATCAACAACTGTGGAACGACTTCTCTAACGTGTTCAAAAATAGTATTCAGGTTGGTTTCAGTTACCAGAAACAGATCGGCCGGTAATTCTTCTTTTTTGTGATCGCGGGTTAAGCGCATGGCGCGCATCTTAATCTGCCGTTCCGATTCTTCACCAGAAACATATAAAACCCGCCGCTGCTGCGCCATTTCTAGCGCAACCTGCAACATCAACGTTGATTTGCCAATACCGGGGTCTCCGCCAACCAGTACAATCGAGCCGGGTACCACACCCCCACCCAGCACTCTGGCAAATTCGCTGATCGGTACAGGCAGGCGATCTTCGATATCCCCTTCAATTTCGGAAAGACGCCGGGGAGCTGAACGACCACTTAACCCACGCTGCGGCGCAGCATGGGCGGCCGCCGGAGCCGCCTGAAGGACTTCTTCAACCATGCTGCCATAAGCGCCGCACTGCGGGCAGCGCCCCAATGGTTTTGGAGAAGTTCTTCCGCATTGTTGGCAGATATAACGGGTTAATAACTTGCTCATTTTTACTCGATTCCGGCAACAGACAAAAAAATTCGGGCTGTTGTCGGATTACTCCCTACAACAGCCCGAAAAAAGGTTGATTAATTAACGGTGTCAACCACCGGTTCGGCTTCTTGAGGTTCCTCATCCTTACGTTTGAGGGTCACATTACCGTCCTCGTTGACATCCACGATGATGGTATCGTTTTCTTTAAACTCATGCGCCAGCAAAGCATCGGATAATACGTCTTCCACTTTCTGCTGAATAACACGGCGCAGCGGGCGAGCGCCCATATCCGAGTCGAAACCTTCTTTGGCCAGTTGATCCACTGCAGCCGGGGTAGTTTCCAGTTTGATGTTTGAATCCACCAGGCGTTCACCCACCTTGTTGATTTCAAGGGTAACGATATGATGGATATCCTCTTTGCTCAAGTTGTGGAAGACCACCACACTGTCAAGGCGGTTGATAAATTCCGGCCGGAAGACACGTTTGAGCGACTCGGTCAGTTTTTTGCGCATATCATCATAAGCTTCTTTTTCATCCGAAAACTCATCGGTCTGAAGTTTAAAACCTATCGACTGGCGTTTAATCAAGTCTGCGCCGATGTTGGATGTCATCACCACGATGGCATTGCGGAAATCGACCTTGCGGCCTTTGGCGTCGGATAAATGCCCTTCTTCCATAATCTGCAGCAGCATATTATGGGCTTCGGGATGGGCTTTTTCGATTTCATCAAAGACCACAATCGAATACGGACGGCGGCGAATAGCTTCGGTCAGTTGACCGGCTTCTTCATAACCCACATATCCCGGAGGCGCACCCACCAGCCGGCTGACGGTATGGCGCTCCATAAATTCAGACATGTCCAATTGAATCAGCGCTTCTTCACTGCCAAACAAAAACCGCGCCAAGGCTTTGGTTAACTCGGTTTTTCCCACACCGGTCGGCCCCAGGAAAACAAAAGAACCAATCGGGCGGCGTGGGTCTTTAAGCCCGGAGCGGCCGCGGCGCACTGCTTTGGCAATCGCTTCAATGGCCTCTTCCTGACCCACAATACTCTTTTTCAGTTCCTCTTCCATATGCAGCAGGCGTGATGATTCTTCCTGTGCCATCTGCATGACGGGTACACCCGTCCACATGGAAACCACTTCGGCAATATCATCTGCCTTAACCACCGGGCTGGTAGCGCGATCCCAGGTGGTGCGCATGTTTTCCAACTCGCCTTCCAATTCGTTCTGGCGTTCCAGAATGTCTTCGGCCTCATCGAGGCGGTTATCTTCCAGCGCCTGAGAATGATCGCGGCGCAGGGTGCGCAACTGATTCATAATCTCTTTGGTGGCCTGGGCCGACTCGCTTTTATACATACGTACGCGCGAACCGGCTTCGTCAATCAGATCGATGGCTTTATCCGGCAAAAAACGGTCGGCAACATATCGCGCCGATAATTTAGCCGCCGCTTCAATGGCTTCATCTGAAATTGTCAGGCGATGATGTTCTTCATAATTAACGCGGATGCCGCGTAAAATCTCAATGGTTTCGGGGATGGAAGGTTCATTCACCATGATCGGCTGGAAACGACGTTCCAGAGCCGCGTCACTTTCAATATGTTTGCGGTATTCTTCAATAGTGGTTGCGCCAATCACCTGCAATTCACCGCGCGACAAAGCCGGTTTAAGAATATTAGCGGCATCTACCGATGAACCGGCTGAACCGGCGCCCACCAACATATGGACTTCATCGATAAAAAGAATCGCGCCTGTGCTTTTTAACTCTTCAATTACCCGTTTAAGCCGTTCTTCAAACTGGCCGCGATACATGGTTCCGGCAACCAGCGAACCCACATCCAGTTGTAACACGCGTTTGTTTAACAGCGGCGCCGGAATATCTCCCTCGATAATTCGCTGCGCGAGGCCTTCAATGATGGCGGTTTTACCCACACCCGGTTCACCGATCAGAGCCGGATTGTTTTTATTACGCCGTGCCAGCACCTGAATGACGCGTTCAATTTCCTGCTGGCGTCCGATAACCGGGTCAAGTTTGCCCTCTTCCGCTTTGGTGGTTAAATCAACTGCCAGTTGGTCTACCAGCGGGGTTTTGGCGTTTCGTTCCTTTTCGGTTTTTGACCCCGCAGTGGCGGATGCTTTCTGCGGTTGTGAGGTCTGTGCCGTTGCAGATGTGGCCGGGGCAGCGCCGCTTTCGTTTAATACGCGGCGGGTCTGGCGGCGGATCTGTTCGGGCGTCACACCCAGTTTTCGCAGCACATCCGAGGCTAAACCATCGGACGAACGTAATAAAGCCAACAGCAAATGTTCGGTGCCGATATATTGGTGCCCCATGCGGCGCGCTTCTTCGATGGCATATTCCAATATTTGTTGTACACCCGAAGAGAGTTCGATACGATCGGGAGATTGGCTGCCGTACCCGCCCAATTTTTCGACAATTTCAACAATGCGTTCAACTTCCAGCCCCAAATCGCGTAATACTCGACCGGCGACACCGCCGTCTTCACGCGCCAGACCAACGAGCACATGCTCGGTATTAATTGTGTCTTTTTTTAATCTTTCAGCTTCCTGATGCGCCAGACTTAACACCCGGCGCGCTCTCTGCGTAAAACGTTCCATTCCTGCCAAGGGAGTACCCTCCTTTCAACTATTTCAACACCTTATTACCACTAGATAAACTCGTACCCGATAAAAACAAGAACAAGTTTTAAATTAAAGTTCCAAATTTGTCCAATCAATATATTTTGATTGTACCAAAGTTTAGGCGCTTGTCGAGTAGCATTATAGCGGATTTATATAAGTATTTTATTAATAATTCAACGATTTTCCCGCCAGACGAATATCGCCGCGACAATCAGACTGATCAAAGAAAGCCCCGCCCCAATGGATAACATCAGGATATAAGGCGGGTCGGCATGGTTGGCGACAACTTTAATTGCCAGGTTTACCGGAGTATTAGGAAAGGCTTTAAAAGCTTCGGTTACCTGCCATTGATAAACACGCCGGGTCAGATCAAAAATCAGATAGCCAAGCAGGCTCATACCGGCCAATTTCGCCGCCAGTGGAATTCTTTTTTGATTGATCCAGATTTGCAGGCTGGATGCGGCAAAAAACATGGACAGGGTAAAAGGCACAATTAACAAACGTGAGGTAACCCGCTCTCCATTTAACAATGGGATGGGGATATAAGTGATGGGCAGGTATACATCACGAAAGGATAAGAATAAAAAGATCGCCATTGGCAGTAAAAAAGGAGAAAAACGCCGCAGTTGCACCTGGCTGCGCAGCCACAAAAACAGCCCCACAGCTAAAAATATCACACCCGCCCAGCCAACATAAAGGTCAAATTCCCAATATCCAAGGTTGCTGCTGAAATTCATAAAAGGCAAGGAGGTGGCCGGTGTAACCTGTTTGACCAACGCCTCAAACAAAAATTGCGGCCAGCGGTATCCGCCATAAAAATCCGTGTCAAACTTTCCCAACAGTAATGTCGGCGGCAAAAAACGCACCATGCTAAACATACAAGCCAATATCAAGGCTTTTAAGGCCGGCAGCCAGGTGTTTCGCCAGGCTACAATAGCCAGCAGGCCCAGGAACATCAGTCCCCAGACAAACTGGTGAAAAGAACCTTGCAGAAAAATCACAAACAACAACAGCCCCATTTCTGTCGACCAACGCCAGCGCCGGTCGCCATCCAAAAGGCGGAACAAAAGGGCAAAATACCATGGGAAAAGGAAATAACCGCCCCAGGTAACATGCCCGATGCTCATATGCGCCAGGATATGCCCGTTGAAATTATATAAAAAGAAAAGGAAAGCAAAAACCAGTGGTGAAAGTGAAAAACGACGGCGGAACCATAATAAACCCCACATACTCAGGGTGTATAACAGCAAGGTATTAACCAGAATGAAAGGTCCAACCTCTAAAAAATGAAACAACAACGCTTGCGGTGAAAGAAACACATCGGGCAGTGCCATAAAACGGTCGGTCAGGTTACGCAGCGCCGAACCGTCCGGCATGTGTAAAGGCAGAACCCATTTCAACACCGCATCACGCACAAAAGCCAGGCGCGGCGCGTTAATTTCTGCCCAATCGTGAAAATCAAAAGGAATATTTCCCCAGTTCAAAAATTGTCCCCACAAGTACCCTCCCAGCAAATATAACACCACCATCCAGGCATACTCGTACCAGGGGAGCTTAACCCGCGGTTGACCGCCGAACAAAAAACCATTGGCGTTTGTTAATTTATTCGATTTTAATTTTTCAGACGATTTAGGTTTCATTTACCTGCCCGTTATACCTGCTGCTGCGAACATACATCAATACGTTTTTATCTTTCACAACCGGCCCATTATACCGCCATGCCGCTTTGTCTAAAAGTTATTTTATTTATCCTCTGAAACCGATATTAACAATTTTTAAAGGTTAGTTTTTCGATTTTTTAAAAGGATAATTACTACCATAAATTCAATATTAATATATAATTACAGGGTATGGAAAATGCTCTTTAAAGATAAATTTTATCTTTTAAAATACCCTTTATAATACCAACAGGATCATACTTCGGTTAAGGAGTCTACTCATATGCAAATCACTCGACAGGCTGACTATGCCTTGCGCGCAATGCTGTATCTGGCCCGAATGTCGGATGAGCAAAAAGCGGCAACCAGTCAAATAGCGGAAGAAAAACGCATTCCGCCGTCTTTCCTCGCTAAAATTGTATCACAGCTATCCATAGCCGGGCTGATTCACACCTCCCGGGGAGCCCGCGGCGGCGTTTCACTGGCGCGGCCTGCCAATGAAATTTCGGTATTGGAAGTGATCGAAGCCATTGACGGTCCAATTGCTTTAAACGCCTGTACTTTTTCACAGGCCGACTGTCCTTTTGGACCCGAATGCCCGCTGCGACCGCTGTGGTGCGAATCTCAGGACGAATTAATTGATCGACTGCGCCATACGACCTTTCAGCAATTAATTGATAAACAAAAATAGATTCAGTTACAAAAAACTGATTAATATGAACTTTAGTATATCTCCCATGCAGCCTGCTGATTGGGAGTCAGTTTGTGACATTTATTTGCAGGGTATTTCCGGTGGTAATGCCACTTTTGAAACCGGCGCCCCAACCTGGGAAACATGGGATCATAGTCATCTAAAAAACTGCCGTTTTGTGGCACGGCATAAGGATGAATCCATTTTGGGTTGGGCAGCCTTGTCCCCCGTATCCAGTCGTTGTGTCTACGCCGGAGTGGCTGAAGTGAGTGTTTATGTTTCCACCCTGGCACAGCGTCAGGGTGTCGGCAGGGCTTTATTATCTGAATTAATCAAAGCCTCCGAAGAAAACGGCATCTGGACCTTACAGGCAGGTATTCTGGCAGAAAACCAGGCCAGCATTGAATTACACGCCGGGCTGGGTTTTCGCCTGGTGGGCAAACGCGAGCGCATCGGGCAGCTTGCCGGCGTGTGGCGCGACACCGTGTTAATGGAACGGCGCAGTCCGACCATCGGAATTTGAGCAATATTGGGCAATCGCCTTGACGCCCCGGCCTTTAGGGCATATAATACAGGCCTTCAATGAGTGATGCGGGGTAGAGCAGTGGCAGCTCGTCGGGCTCATAACCCGGAGGTCATAGGTTCGAATCCTGTCCCCGCTACTGAGAGAGAACCAGAGTACTATGTACTCTGGTTTTTTGTTAGCCCAACGTACTGCGGTTGAGACATTCTCA
>JAJTBH010000081.1 GCA_021287005.1 Anaerolineae bacterium | reverse complement strand
CAGGGGAGAAAACAATCTGCTGCCGATATACAAAAAAAGACCAAAAAACACACCCAGCCATGAGTTAAATAAAATTCCGACTGAAGGTAAAACCAGTAAAGCAACACTTGTGTAAAGTGGATGTTTAACCAACAAATAAGGCCCGTGGGTGATTAATTTTTTATTGGGGACATTGTTTAATACCAGGTATACGGACCACAACCACAAAATTAAACCCGGGATGATAAAAATATTAGCAATCATTTTTAAAATGCCGGAAGTATCGTTGATGTAAAAAAAGCCCGGAAAAAAGAGGTTAAGGATTGCCAGGGCAAATATAAAGGGCAGTGTAAACAGGGCGATTTTATCGCCGCTTCCTACGAGAATTGAGATTTTCATTTTTTCTCCTGATTATTTAAAGATTTATTAGCTGTAATAAATTTAAACTAAACCGTTCCTGGCAGCATCTGCCAAACGGGATAATCAGGGGTTATTAAATTTTTCTCAGGGTTAGGAAGGAGGTTGAAGATGTGATTAAAATAAAATCGTCCAGAATTTCTGGACGATTTTTGTTGTTCAGGCGGGAGCGACGGGGTTCGAACCCGCGATCTCGGCCTTGACAGGGCCGCATGTTAGCCGCTACACCACGCCCCCGAACGAGTTATAGTTTATCATAGGCATGGTATGCCGTCAAGGCCAAACGCCAAATTAAAATACACGAATTTATGACTAATTTTTTGCAAAAATCCAGGAATCTCCGTCATGATTCCAGGCAACAATTTCTTCGGGTTTAAACCATAATGCAATTTCTTTTTCGGCGTTTTCAACCGAATCAGAGGCGTGGGTCAGGTTGCGGCCCGTGCTCAAGCCGAAATCATGGCGAATTGTGCCGGGGGTGGCTTCAAGCGGGTTGGTGGCGCCCATGGTCTGGCGCACGGCCACAACGGCGTTGTCACCTTCCCAAACCATCGCTAAAACCGGGCTGGAAACGATATATTTAACCAAACCTTCGTAAAAACCTTTTCCTTTATGTACCCCATAATGTTTTTCTGCAAGTTCGGGTGATACCAACATAAATTTGGCCCCAACCAGATGCAGCCCGCGACGTTCGAGGCGGGTGGTTATTTCTCCAACCAGACCGCGCTGAACGCCGTCCGGTTTGATAATAACAAACGTTCTTTCCATGAATCCTCCAATGTATTTAATTTATTCTTCAGCTTTGGTGTAAGCTTCAATGGCATCTTGTAAATGACTCGCTTTAAAATGTGCGTCACCCAACATTTGCCAGATGTCGGCATTAACCGGATTGCGGTAAATCAATTCGTCAAGCCGGCTGATTACTTCGTCCAGGGCTTCACCGGATTGAATAAACGCATTTAAATGCGCGAGTGTACCCTCAAGATTGTTTGAATCCAGAGGAGGCATACTTTTTTCCGGGGAAGGTGAAGTTTCAATCGTGGAGTCCAATTGCGAAGAGGCATAATCAACAGATTCTTGTTGAGTCTCAACCAGGTTGTTTTCAATTTCAGGGGTTTCTTCCGATTCATAAAAAATATCATCAGCCTGGGATTCGCCCAGAGCAGTTAGACTCTCTTGCGGTTCAGTCACTTGCGCCTCATTTTGCGGGTTGGCCGAAACCATCCAATCCGGTAAAGGTTCATTTTCTGCTTCGGAAAGCGAGTTTATTTCCGTTTCAATTTCAGGGCTGTCAATGGATGGGACGGGCTGCGTCAATTCATGTTCTGAGGCTGAAAAAATTGGTTCAGACTGCCAGGGGGTAACCACATCATCCGCTTCGGATGGCAAAACCTCAGAGGCAGTCTCCGTATCAACAAAATTCTCCTGAAAATCAGGAAAAACCTGATTATCAACTGTTGGATTGCTTTCAGCCTCCGATTCGATAGCCACATTTTCTTCAAAAGGGGCAGTCTCGGTTGCCTGTTGGATAATTGGCAAATCGACTTCTTCGGAGGATTCGACTTGAACGTTTTCCTCATGGGGGGCGGTCTGGGTTATCTGTTGTAAAAATGATAAATCAGCCTCTTCCGCGGGAGAGGGTTCAAAAACACCGGCTTCTATTTCCGTTTCAAAACCGCTCGTGCCGTTTTCCGACGCTGTTTGATTTGTCGATAATGATTCAAACCAGGCCAGATCAGCTTCAAGATCGGTGCCGGTGTAAGCGACATTGTTTTCTTCGGCATCTTGAACTTCTGCAACCGGCTTTTCTTCCAAACTTAATCCGGAACCGGAAGATTCTTCGATAGCGGATGGTTTTAAATTTTCCGCCAACCAGGCCGGTATTTCACCTTCGACCGCATCTTCTTTATCGGAAGCGTTTTCAGCACTCGTCAACCAGGCCAGATCATCTTCGGATGCATCAACGGTCGGCGTGGTTGATGTTAGTTCATTCACCGGGGCAATACTCTGCAACCACTGCGGAATTTCGGCTGCCTCCGCCGGCGCATTATCATCGACGACCTCATTGTCTGCTAACATTTGTTCAACAGGTTCCGCACCCGATTCGGATTTAACCCAACCATTGGTTTTCATCCAATCCGGTATGAGGTCATCCTCTTCATCATTGGGTAGGGGTAAGGAAACATCTTTTTCTTCTTCCATAACCGGAATTGGAGATGTGGAAGCTGTATTTCCACTTTCGGTGAAAGGAGCAGTTACATCCGTGATTACCGGTGCGGTCTGATCGGAGGACTGAACAAACTGACGTGAGTTATTGGGCAGCCAATCCAGCGCCAAATCCTGTTCGGTTGACAGGTCGCTGCCAATGGCTTGTGCCCATTCGGGTTGTTCTTCTAACTGGGTTTCACCATTATATTCAAGGCGTTCAAGCTGCACAGTCGCATCCGGAACCAGGCTTACAGAGGCGTGAGAGGGCGTCATATAGGCGCAGTATGGATTAATGGCGAACAATCTCTGTTGATAAACTTTACGTTCTTCCTGCGCGTTTTCAGGCAGGATATCAAACAGAATTTGATTGGCTTCAAAACAGAATGGGAGACGGCTGATAATGCGATTGCAAACATCGGCGGCTTCTGTTTTCTGATTGCAGATGTAATGCATGCGCGCTTGAAGAATCTCAATATCAATTCGTGATGGATCCTCGCTCAAGCATACTTTTGCTTCGGCAATGGC
This sequence comes from Anaerolineae bacterium, assembly GCA_021287005.1. Taxonomy (GTDB): domain Bacteria; phylum Chloroflexota; class Anaerolineae; order Anaerolineales; family Anaerolineaceae; genus JAJTBH01. Next base: position 9,951 of record JAJTBH010000081.1, on the reverse strand, counting down.
CTGCGGATAAAGTTCACCACGAGCATACATCCTCACCAATGCACCGCGTGTTAACCTGACTTTGGGGGGCTGAACGCCGTCCCGCCGACCGTATAAACGGCGCAGTTCTTCTTGAATGGCCGCGTTGGAGGGTTGGGCTTCAAATGCCCTTTCCATGTGCCAGATGGCGGCATCAAGATTCGCTTCATCTTCCCGAATAATGCTCATACCGATTTGGGCGATGAAGTCATCGGGAATGACCGATAAAACCCGTAAAAATAAGTCGGCGGCATCGCTATAATGGCGGGATTCAAGGTATGCTTTTCCCAACAACCGGTATGTATCGACATGTTTGGGGAATAGTTTCAGAATATATTTGCAATGGGTGATGGCTTCATTGATATTATTCTGGTCGATTAGTGATTCAATTTCGCGGTTATAGGCACGCAGATTTGTCTTGGTCATACAATTGATCTCCCACAATTAGTATGCAATAGATCACCCATTTAATCAAGCATTAATAGCTTGATAAGTGGGTGATCTATTTTGGTCAATTTTCCCTCGTATTAAAAAATACGGTTAATCCCCTAAATAATCACGCAATTTCCGGCGGATCGTTGGGTGACGTAAACGACTGAGCGCCTGAGCCTCAATTTGACGAACACGTTCACGCGTTACGCCCATTTTCCGACCAACTTCTTCCAAAGTATAGGCCTGACCATCCAGCAATCCATAGCGTAATTGCAAAATTCTAACCTCACGCGGTGGCAGGTTATTTAAAACTTCTTCCAGGTGTTCACGCAAGAGGTTATAAGTGGCGGTGTCATCCGGGGGTGGGGCTTCATCATCTTCGATGAAATCACCCAGAACGGAATCCTCTTCATCGTCCGTTGGCGTTTCAAGCGACAGTGGACGGCGGGCTACCTGAATCATGTTTTCCACTTTTTTAGGTGGAACATCCAGAGCCACGGCCAGTTCGTCAACAGAGGGTTCCCGACCTAAACGTTGGGTGAGTTGATGCTGGATTCTCAATAATTTATTAATTTGATCACCCATATGCACAGGCACACGAATGGTGCGGCCCTGGTCAGCGATGGCGCGGGTGACTGCCTGGCGGATCCACCAGGTAGCATAGGTACTGAATTTATGCCCGCGACGGTAATCAAATTTTTTGGTGGCGCGAATCAAGCCAATGTTGCCTTCCTGAATTAAATCAAGGAAGGGCACGCCGCGTCCCATATATTTTTTGGCAACACTGATTACCAGACGCGAGTTGGCGGTAATTAAATGCTCACGCGCAGCCCAACCATCTTCAATCAGTTTGCGTAAATCTTGCCGGCGGCGGTTGCTGACATTACCACGGGCAAGTTCTTCACGCGCCATACGACCACGTTCAATGCGCTGCGCCAGATCAACTTCTTCTTCGGCGGTTAACAGAGGAACGCGACTTACTTCTTTGAGATATAGACCAATCGTATCGTCAGTATCGATATTGGCCAAATCATCGAAAGAAAATTCATGGGTTGTTTCTTCGCTTTCGTGCTCCTCTTCGACACTATCCAGGTCAAGGTCTTCTTCTGAAGGCTCCTCGGTTGGAGAGTATTCAAAATAGGGCACTCCCGCGCTCATCAAAGCAGAAAATGCTTCTTCAAGCTGTTCGACGTCCTGTTCCGCATCCGGAAAAAAATGCAGGATGTCGTCAATTGTTACGTATGATTTTTGTTTACCAAACTCGATCAGACGCGCAATCGCCGGGTATTCTTCTTCATCATCCACTATATTTATTAATGCATCATCCATTAGCTACTTATATACCTCGACTTAAATTGAGGCATCGGCTGCCTCAATATATATACAATATTTCTGTTTTAGAATACACTTTTTAAGGTATTAAATCAATACCTGTAATAACCTATTTGGATTCTGATGTCTGAGTTGGCAAACTTTCCTGGATCGTTGGTGTGGGTTCAACCAATGTTTGAGGATTAAAAAGATTGGTGATTTGAGTCAAAGAATTTGAATCAACCATTGCTGCCGGACCATCATTCCATTTTACATAATAGGCCGTTTGAGATGCAGCCAGATTTCCAATCAATAACAGGGTAGTTTTGCCATCTTTATCCGTAAACGACAACGAAGAACGGGCAGGGTCTAAACCTGCTTTTTCCAGAGGGGTGTTACCATCCAATTGGCCGATTGACCGTAATTCGTTTAAGAACTGAAATATCTGAAACCAGGCTGCAACGCTGACCGGTTGATTATCGATGGTGATCCAGTCTCCGTCAGCATCTTTAATAATTTCAGTGATGCCGCCTTGTTCGTCAGTATATTTAATATTTACCACCGAATCAATCGGATACGAACCGATAATACGCGGTTGTTCGGTTGGCGTGGCTGTAGTCATACCAACTTTAACCTGTAATTCGGGATTAAAGTTAATATACATAATCGCACCAAGCAGGACGAGAAAGACTACAAGCACAATTAAGGTGTTCCGACGGATCATTTTATCCTCTGTTTCTGCGCTGAATCCAGGTGGAAATACCCATTGCAATGATCAAGCCAGGTAAGACAATGATGACACCTAAAGCGATTAATCCGATGGTTAACTGCTGCGGAGGAATAAGCGTACGCGTGGTCTGGTTTTTGGGTGTCAGGTTTAAGAGATTATCCTGTTTGGATGCCCAATCGATGGAATTGACAATAAAATCGGAGTTGCCATATTGTGCGAATAACTTGTCTCTGGCAAAATCTGAATCGCCAATTACAACAATTTTTGCGTTGGTTTTTTGATCTTCGCCCGCCACTGCCACAGAAACGGGACCGGCCAAATCCGTACTGGCGTCAAAAGTCACATTTTGATCAATGTTTTGGACATTGGTTTCACCCCAGGTGTTTTCAGAAGTGAAAATCAGAGGGGTTAAGGTTACCCCGGTTGGCGCAGGTGCAGCAGCGCTGACACTATGAGCAGTGGGGAAAAACACTGCATAACCGCCCAGTTTGCTGGTGATGGAATGTTGGCCATAAGACTTGGAATAAGTCACGATGGGTGGATTCACACCCGGATCGATGATGATGTTATTCCGTTGGTTTATTCCCCAGGTATCTTTGAGGTAGGTCTCCAGTGGGTTATCCTGAACGGGGGTTTCAGAAAGGAAGGGTGGTTCAGATAAATAAACCAGACCGCCGCCATTTTCGAGATACGCTTTAACCAGATCAACCTCTTCGGTTGTTAAAGGTTTCTGCGGATCGGCAACAATCAATGCAAGAGCATCATCGGGGATTTTGTGGTCGCTTAATAAATTAAGGCTGTTGACCGTATAGTTTTTGCCCTGTAAGGCAACCGTTAATTGATAAAGACTGGTGTCGCCGTCGTTTTTAATGGAAGGTTCACCGTGACCACTCAAGAAATACACAACACGTTTGCCGGGATTGGCCAGACGAAGTAAAGCGGAAGTAAATTCTTCTTCACTTATATAAGTGACCTGTTCCTGTTGTTCACCCATTACAAAAACGAGGGTTGCGTCACGGGTGATTTTTGCGTTTTGAGCCCTGACGATGTTACTGTTGGGGTCAATAAATTCATAATCGAATTTATCTTTTCCGTAAAATTTAAATGTGTCCAATAAACGTTTAGCCGAAGCAGTGTTGGATTGAGCAGTAAAATAGGCTTCAACTTTCACCGGCTGCGGGAGGCTGTTTAAGACGTTAATGGTATCCTGCGTTAAAGAAAAGGTTTTATCCTGCGTAAGGTCCCATCTCTGGCCGGTGCGGAAGGCAAAATAATTAATCAAAATAAGTATGCCAAGGGTAGCAACCGTAAAAAGAAGGGCGTTGCTGGCATAACGCGTCTGCCGGCCGGTAACGATTTCGCGGGCTTTTTGAGGATCCAGAATGATGGCGGCGATAAAACCCAAAACGGCAACTCCCAGGCTGATTTGAGCCGGCAGGTCAAAAGATTGAAATACAACCATCAAACAAATGGTTACCAGAAAAGCAATTCCGGCAAGGTATAAACCCCAAGGTGCAAATTTCGTAAGGTTGGTTTTCATTATTTCCACCTCCTGGATTCAATGGTGTAAGTTCCGATAACCAAGGCCAGGATCGTTAAGCTGACAAAATAAGTTATATCATCAACACGGATCATGCCGTTCATAAATGTATCGTAAAAATGTCCCGGAAGGCCGAGAAATTTTATGATTGTCTGGGGCGCACCCTGCATTAATTGAGCAGGAGCGCCGACAATCCAGAGAATTAACATCATGCCCAGTGAAGCCATCAAAGAAGCAATTTGATTGCTGAAAAAAGCAGAGATGGCGACGCCAACAGCAGAAATGGATGCCAGCAGCAATACCACACCCAGATAATTGGCAGCGATAATGCCCAGATCAAGCCCCGGTTGGATCATGGTATTAAGAACCAGGGGGTAAATCAGTGTGATAACCGTCATGGTTAATAAAAAGAGGAAAACCCCCAGCCATTTTCCAACAATCAACTGCATATCCGTGATGGGCGCGGTTAATAATAATTCAAGGGTTCCCGACCGGTTTTCATCGGCCACCGAACGCATGGTTAACGCAGGTACGCCAAAAAACATTAAGGGGAAAATAAAGAGGGTCAACAGACCTTCAATACCCGGTACATACTGGGGAGTCTGGCTGGCGAAAAATACATCCAGAAAAAAGAGCACACCCAGCGTAATAAAAACGACAAACATAAACACATAGGCAATGGGACTGATAAAGCTGTGGTTGTATTCTTTACGAGCAATCGTCCAAATGTTACGCATAGTCTTAAAACCTTCCCGGTTAATTATTGTATGAAACAACATCCTGCCCTGCGGCTACAGGTTCGTCCTGAGTCAATTGCAGGAAGATTTCTTCAAGGCTTAAGCTGGATGTATGCAGTTCCAACAAGCCAAAACCATTTTCGACAAGCTTTTTAGCAACCTGAGGTCGAATTTCTTCACCTTGAGCCGTTTCAAATTCGAAACTGTTATCAGATTTTTGCGTGATTGATTTAACGCCGCTTAAGGACGAGATGACAGGTAAAGCTTTTTCCACTGCGCCATCAAGTTTCACCATCACACGCTGCCCGCCAGTTAAACGGTTTTGCAGATTTTCCGTCGTGTCTTCCGCGACGATCTGACCTTTGTTGATAATCAAAACGCGGTTGCAAACCTGTTGGGCCTCAGACAGAATATGGGTTGATAATAATACAGTGTGTTCTTTACCGACTTCCTTAATAACATTTCGCATGTCGATAATCTGAGAGGGGTCAAGGCCGATGGTGGGTTCATCCAGAATAAGCACTTCCGGTTTATGAACGATAGCCTGGGCAATACCAAGGCGTTGTTTCATACCTTTTGAAAGGCGTGAAACCAGACTCTGCGACCGGTCTTCGAGATGGATTAACTCGAGAACTTCATCAACGCGATCGTCAACGTTTTTAACATGCCTTAATTCCGCCATAAACTTGAGATATTCAAAAACCGTCATGTCGGGGTAGAGGGGAACACTTTCGGGTAAATACCCGATGATTTGTCTGGCTTTTAGAGAGTCTTCAAAAATATCATAACCGCCAATTTCAACTTTCCCGGCAGAGGGCGGCATATAACCGGATAAGATTCGCATGGTTGTGGTTTTTCCGGCACCATTGGGGCCTAAAAATGCCACAACTTCACCTCTTTCTATAGAAAATGATAAATCATTTACAGCGCGTCTTTGTCCATAGTCTTTGGTTAATCCAGAAACCTTTATCATCTATAGCTCCTTAAACAAGATGGTTTCTTGTGCCATATACAAAAAAACTGCCCAAAATTCGGGCGTATATCAATATACACAAATGCAACCTTAAAGTCAATAGAATTTCCCGGTTTACCAGGACAAATTACCTTAAGATTCCATTAAGATTTTAGAAATGTTATTAGTTTAATCACAAAAAAGGGTGAGAGAGTTAACGTTGACAATAAATGGGTATCGATCTAAAATTCTACCATGTTAATTTTATCTGGGAACCACCCCCAGATATTGTTATAAATCCCACATTTATTTTAATTTGGAGGCGAAATGGATCTGTTAGGGCTTGCAAGGCATGGTTTGAACGATTTTGAGCAAGTTGCCATTATCCTCGTCCTCATTACGTCCTTCATCAGCCTGATTTATGCATGGCTGCTGAGAGGGAATGTAATGAAAAAGGATAAAGGCACTCCCAAAATGCAGGAAGTTTGGGACGCAATTCGTATCGGCGCTGAAAGTTATCTTAACCGACAGTTAAAAGCAATTTTACCTGCTGTGGTTTTGATGTTAGCTGCTATGTTCTTCAGCGTATATGTATCCAAACCCACTGAAGAAGCAGTGAAAGAGTTCGGCGAAAACGCATTATGGTGGGTTGCGATTGGCCGTACGATTGCTTTCATCATGGGTGCCAGCTTCTCTTTGATGGTAGGTCAGTTGGGTATGCGTATGGCTATCCAGGCCAACGTGCGTGCTGCTTCCGCTGCACGCCGCAGCCTGAATGAAGCTTTATCCATTGCCTACTATGCCGGTACAATCACCGGTATGCTCACCGACGGTCTGGGTTTGTTCGGTGGCACCATCATCTTCATTATCTTTGGTACAGCCGCTCCTGATGCTTTATTAGGCTTCGGCTTTGGTGGTACTGTCCTGGCCCTGTTTATGCGTATCGGTGGCGGTATTTATACCAAAGCAGCCGATGTTGGCGCAGACCTGGTTGGTAAAGTGGAACACGATGTACCGGAAGATGACCCGCGTAATGCTGCCGTTGTGGCCGACCTGGTTGGCGACAATGTGGGTGACTGCGCCGGTATGGCTGCCGATATCTTTGAAAGTTATGAAACCACGATCGTGTCCGGCTTGATCCTGGGTTTAACCCTGGTAAGCGTAGACCCCGAACACTCTTTGAAGTGGATCGTATTTCCTTTGATCATCCGTGCAGTAGGTGTTATCAGCTCTATCCTGGGTACGTTCACGGTTCCGATCTGGTCCAATTTCCCGATCAAATTCCTGCGTGCTCACGACCCTGAAGATGCCATGTTCCACTCGTACGAAGTTTCGAGCGTGTTCACTGTTTTATGCGCTTTCCTTCTGGCCATCTTCTATGCACATGATTGGCGCCTGGGCGCCCTGACCATGATCGGTGTCGGTCTGGCTGTGGCTTTCAACCCGTTGACATCTTACTTCACGTCCACCAAACGCACCCCGGTGAAAGATATTGTAAAATCAACTCGCACCGGCTCCGCCACGACCATTTTATCCGGTCTGTCGGTTGGTATGGAATCCAGCGTTTGGGCATTGTTGGTCATTGTGGTTGCCTTCATTATGGGCCTGTTATTATATGGCGGCCAGGAACCCGTATACGTATTGTATGCGATTGCCATGATTGGTATCGGTATGTTAAGCCATACCGGCAACAATGTCGCCATGGACTCCTTTGGCCCCATTTCCGACAATGCCAATGGCATTGGTGAAATGGCCTGGCACGATATGGACGACGAGGAAACCGTTAAGGCACGCCAGATTATGGCCGACCTGGATGCAGTTGGTAACACCACCAAAGCCATCACCAAGGGTGTTGCTATTGCTTCTGCCGTAATTGCCGCAGTATCATTGTTCGGTTCTTATATCACCGATGTAGGTAAAGTGCAGGCCTCTCTGGGTCTGGATCGCATGACCGGTATCAACGTTTCAGATACGCGTGTATTTGTCGGTCTGTTGATTGGTGGCGCTTTACCGTGGCTGTTCAGCTCACTGTGTATCCGCTCGGTATCCCGTGCAGCAGCCCAGATTGTGGAAGAAGTTCGTAAACAATTCCGCATTCCCGGCATCATGGAAGGTACGGTTAAACCCGATTACGCGCGTGTCGTCAGCATTTCAACCGAATCCGCGCAGAAGGAACTCGTTCCTCTGGCTGCCATTGCCGTTATTACCCCGCTCATCGTCGGCCTGGTCTTACAGGTTGAAGCTCTGGGTGGTTTCCTGGCGGGTGTTATTGTCTCCGGTCAGTTGTTGGCTGTATTTATGTCCAATGCAGGTGGTGCATGGGATAATGCCAAAAAGGCCATTGAAGACGAACCGCGCAGCATTGAAAACAATACTGGTAAAGGCTCAGAACGCCATAAGGCCGGTGTTGTGGGCGATACCGTCGGCGATCCCTTAAAAGATACTGCCGGCCCCGCTCTGAACCCGATGATCAAAGTTGTGAACCTGGTTTCACTGATTGCCGCTCCCGTGATCGTGCAACAGCAGGAACTGGGTGTGATCGGTTGGGTTGTTGTTGCCGTTTTACTGGGTGTTGTGATCTGGTCACTGACACAAAGTAACCGCACCATCCCCGATTTAAAATAGTCTATAAAATTTAATAAAAAAGCGAGGTGCAACCACCTCGCTTTTTTATTTTAATTGATGTATATTTTGTGTATCAGCCCGTTTCGTTTATGGAGGATCCAATGATCACATATCTCGTACAAATCCAAATTAAACCTGAATTTAGCCAGGAATTTATTAACGCAACCGCAAAAAATGTTAATGCCAGCCGCAAGGAACCCGGAATTATCCGTTTTGATCTCTTGCAGCCGGCGGATGAGCAGGAGCGTTTTTATTTGCTGGAAGAATATGAAACCAGTGAAGCAGTAACGGCACACAAACAAACCGCTCATTATTTTGAGTGGCGTGAGACCGTTGAAAAAATGATGGCCATTCCTCGCAAAGGTTCCATGTTAAAAAATATCATCGAATGAGGTAAAAAATGAATTTTGAATTTGCCACGGCCAGTAAAATTATTTTTGGCAAGGGGACGTCCGGCCGGTTATCCGAATTTATCAAAGGCGCCGGAACACACCCTCTGGTTGTGTTGGGCACACAAAAAATCGGCGAAGTATTCGTCGATGGGTTATCCGGTTTGGCTGGTGTGGAAAAAATCAGTATTGACGGCGAACCAACCTTGCCCGTCTTAACAGAGGCGTTGGAGTTTGCTCGTTCAAAAAAATGCGATTTTGTGATCGGCATTGGCGGCGGAAGCGTAATTGATTCAGGTAAAGCGATTTCCTGCCTGTTAAATAACCCTGGTGAAATTTTGGATTATCTGGAAGTTGTTGGAAAAAACCAGCCACTACAGAATCGGGGTGTGCCCTATTTTGCCCTCCCCACGACAGCCGGCACCGGCGCCGAGGTGACACGTAATGCAGTGATTAATGTCCCTGAAAAACGGCAAAAGGCGAGTATGCGCAGCCCCTATATGTATCCGACAGCGGCGATAGTTGATCCTTTTTTGACCTATAACCTGCCGCCGGCCGTGACCGCCACAACCGGAATGGATGCATTAACCCAGGTTTTGGAACCCTACGTCTCAATTAAAGCCAATGGCCTGGTTGATTTATTCTGCCGGGAAGGATTACAACGCATCGGCCGGTCTCTGGTTAAAGTGTATCGGGATGGCTCATTTGAAGCCGGGCGTGAGGATATGTGTTGGGGAAGTTTGTTGGGTGGCCTTTCACTGGCAAACGCCGGTTTGGGCGCAGTGCATGGTTTTGCCGCCCCGATTGGGGGCATGTTCCAGGCACCGCATGGCGCCATATGTGCCCGTCTGCTTGCGCCGGTCACGGCAATGAATATAAAGGTGATGCAGGAGCGCGAACCGGGCCATCCATCCTTATTACGATATTTGGAAGCCGGCCGATTATTATTCGGTCCGCAGATTAATTCTTATAACGAGCTGGTCACCGGACTGGAAGAGATGACGGCCAACCTGGAGATTAAATCTTTGAAAGATTATGGCATTAGGTTACAGGATGTCAGTGATATTGCAGAAAAAGCGGCCGGCGCCAGCAGTATGAAGGGGAATCCGGTTAAATTGGAGATAAAGGAACTGGAAGAAATATTAAGATCGGTTTTGTGAGAAAAAAAGCCTTCCACTGAAAATGTGGAAGGCTTTTATATTTAAGGGGGATATTAG
>JAJTBH010000080.1 GCA_021287005.1 Anaerolineae bacterium | reverse complement strand
GGGCCCGCTCAGGAACAATCACCCGTTCAAAAAATCATTATGGTTATTGCAGTTTTTTCAAACCTGGCACTTTTGATTTATTCGGCGCTTGATTATCGTTTCGGGTGGTCTCCCGTTCATCCATTTGTGACCCTATTGGGTGATGCTCTGGTTGCGCTCGGTTTATATATGAATTTGTTAGTATTTAAAGAAAACAGTTTTGGTGGATCAACTGTAGAAATTTTTGAGGATCAAAAAGTCATTTCCAGCGGTCCATACGGCCTGGTGCGTCATCCCATGTATGCCGGCGTGATCGTCATGGTTGCCGGCATTCCATTGGCGCTTGGTTGTTGGTGGGGATTGGCGATTTTGTTAATCACTTTACCCATTCTGGGCTTGCGCATTATCGATGAAGAAAAATTATTAATCCATGATCTTGCGGGATATCGCGCGTATATGGAAAAAGTACGCTATCGACTGCTGCCTTTTGTCTGGTGAGTTTATTATTTTCTTTTACTACAGAAATAGTTGTTTATCCAAAACTCATCACATCGGGTGGAAAATCGTCATTGTTTTCAACAACAGTTGGAGCCGTGATGCGGCAGTAATAACATTTTCCGCTTGATCCGGTCGGTTGACCGCAGACCGGGCAGGGATTAAGCACTACCTTTTCACTTTCGGGCGCCTGAAACAGGGCGCCTTTTTTGCGCGCTTCAATGAAATTGGAGAAAAAGCGGATTTTTGTGCCGGGCTGGGCGTCTTCCAACTGGTTAAGCAGGCGTTTGTAATATAACGAGGTGCTATTGTCGGAAAACGGGCATTCCTCTTCGATATAGTTTATTCCACGCAGCAAGGCATAAGCGGCGGATTCACGTTCATAAAAACGGCAGAACGGTTTAACTTTACGAGCAAAACCTTCTTCCTCTTCCAAAACCGGAAACTGACGCGCCAGGTATTCAACCGACCAGGAGAGTGTATTGCTGAATAAAACTGCGGCTTCATCATCCAGGTTATGGCCGGTCGCCAATACGTTATATTGATAATTACGGGTGGTTTCATTCATGATATGGCGTTTTACCACCCCACAGACCGAACAGGGCCGCCCTTTGCGGCGCTGCGATTGTTTATAAAGCTGAATGATATTTTTGCCCGTTTCGGCGGCCACGTCAAATATATGCAGGTTCAGGTTTCGTTCCGCTGCAAAGGATACCGTATAATTTTTGGATTGTAATGAATAATGATCTTCGCCATCAATACCCAGGTTAATATAAAGGCCATCCGCTTGATAGCCAAGACGCCAGAGCACATCCCAGAGCGAAAGTGAATCTTTGCCGCCCGACACGGCGACCAGGATTTTATCGTGGTGTGTAAACATGCCATATTTTTTAATAGCTCTTTCGCTTTGTTCGATAAACCATTCCAGGTAATGGGTCTTGCATAACGGCAGACGATGCTGGCGCATAAAAATGACGGCTTTTTCACCACATGTATTGCAGCGGGATGTGTTCATTATTAAATACTGCCTCCCGAAATCACCGGAACTAGTTTAATTTCGTCGCCGTGTTTTAACTGTTCGCTTTCGGTAATCATTTCATTATTTCTAACCGCCAGGTACGATTCCGGAATTAAACCCAATTCCTTATAAGCCTGTTTTAAAGACATTTCTTTATCAAGGGTATAAATCGTTTTGCGATGGAAAAATTTTATCGTCATAAATATTTACTCCATTTCCTGATGTCATTTTACCATTATCCGGCGGGGCACATGCCGCCGGGAACAAAAATTGCATCTTAAACGTTGTTTTTAATCGATGAAGAAAATTTTTACAATGGTTTATTTTACAATTGACATTGTTTCTGAATAAAGCTAAACTAATATAAGTTATTATCCGGAGGTTAGGAGAAAAATATATGGCAGCAAGATTTCGTTTAATAATGAATTCCGGCCCGACAACGGGAACGGCTTATCCGCTTGAGAAAGGGGAAATTACCATTGGGCGTGACCTGGGCAATGATATTGTGATTAATGATCCAGAAGTATCGCGCCATCACTCGCGCCTGTTTTTACAGGGCGAAAACTACATCCTGGAAGATCGCGGCTCGACCAACGGCACATCCGTCAACGGCCAGCGACTTTTAGGTCCGTATACACTCAGACCGGGAGAATTAATCACGCTCGGTGAACATGTCAGCTTTATCTTTGAAAACGCGCAACTGGACCCGGATGCGACCATCATATCAAGCAACTTAAACCAGCCGGTAACTGCCATGCCGCCCGTCCAACCGGTGGCGCCGCCCCCGCCTCCGCCCCCTGCTTATGCACCTCCGCCCGTCGTGCCGCAATATGCCCCACCGCCGCCCCCGGCGCCCGTGCAGCCGCAATATACACCTTCTGCACAGCCGCAAAGTTACGCCGGGCAGGTGCCCATGCAGCCCGAGCCCGAACCTGCCAATAAAAAAATACCGGTATGGTTGATCATTCTTTTGATCTTTATTGTGGTGATCGTCTGTGGTTGTGGTATTACCATGTTTTTTATGCCTGAGTCCTGGTGGTGTGCACTGTTTGGTTGGATTTTAAATATGATGACGCCCGGTGTTTGCCCGGCATAAACCAGAATAAAAAATATAACCGGACGGGTTTTTTACCCCGCCCGGTTTTTTTTTGCAAATGAATTCGCCCGGTTGACCCATTTTATATGGAATTGGTTATAATGAGGTAGATTTATCTCGATTGTGAGGTTCATGTGCCTTCATTGATATTTTTTATTACACTTGGTTTTATTTTTTCTCTGGCGGGCTGGGGCGGATTGTTATACCTGTTTTTATATACCCTGCCGTTTTTAGGTTACCGCTGGCTGTTCTTTTTATTATTTATGATTGCCGTCACCGGCACGGCGCTGCCTTTTGCCGCTTATTTACACATGCGTTTTCCAAGCCAACCGCCGGTAAAAATGGACACGATTATTCGTGAAGCATTAATGATGGGGGCCTATGCCGACCTGTTGGCATGGCTGCAAATGGGACGCGTGTTAACATTCCCGATCGGACTGTTTATATTAATTTGCCTGGTGGTGATGGAGATATTATTACGGGTTCGTGAAAACAGTCGTTGGACGCCGCAGGAAAGTGAAAAATGAATCTGCTAAGGGCGCTGCCGGCGGTGGATGTTTTGCTGACGGATGAATCCGTCAGCGCACTCATCGCTGAATACGGCCGGCCGTTGGTACTGGACGCAACCCGGTTAATATTAAACGAAATTCGCCGGAACGCAGCCCCAAACCAGTCCATCCCTGAAAAACAAGAACTGGTGGAGCGCATCACAGACCGGCTTAAAACCTGGCTGGCTCCATCTTTAATCCCATTAATCAATGCCACCGGGGTTATTTTGCATACCAATCTGGGGCGCGCCCCATTGAGTGAAGCGGCTCAACAGGCCATGCTGGCCGCTGCCGGTGGATATTCATCACTGGAATTTGATTTAACCAATGGAAAACGCGGTTTACGTTCAGCGCATGCCGAACGCCTGTTGGTGAAGTTAACCGGAGCAGAGGCGGCGCTGGTGGTTAACAACAATGCTGCTGCTTTGATGCTGGCGCTTTCCGCTTTAACACGCCGAAAAAAAGTAGTCATCTCACGCACACAACTGGTTGAGGTCGGTGGAAGTTTTCGGATTCCGGACGTATTGAGCCAATCGGGTGCGCGCCTGATGGAAATTGGCGCAACCAATCGCGTGCACCTTTCCGATTACCGCCAGGCGGTGGAGGATGGCGCAGCCGCCATTTTACATGCGCATCATTCTAACTTTCGAATCAGCGGTTTTACTTCCGAACCGGGGCTGGATGAACTGGCGGAACTGGCAAAAAAATCGAATGTATTATTAATTGAAGACCTGGGCTCGGGCGCGCTGCTTAACACGGAAGCCTATGGGCTGGAACATGAACCGACCGTTCAAGAAGCGGTATCCGGCGGCGCGGACCTGGTTTGTTTTTCGGGAGATAAACTTCTGGGTGGCCCACAGGCCGGCATTATTGTCGGAAAAAAATCACTGCTGCAAAAACTGGCGCACCATCCCCTGGCGCGGGCGGTGCGTGCAGATAAATTGTGCCTGGCGAGCTTAATGGCAACCCTGCTTCATTATTTAAAAGATGAAGCCGAACAAAAAATTCCCGTGTGGAAAATGATTTCGACCTCGCCGCTGCAAATCAAAGAAAGAGCGGAACGCTGGCGTTGTGAATTGGGGAAAGGTGAAGTGATTGAAGATTTTTCAACCATTGGCGGCGGCAGTCTGCCGGGGCAGAACCTGCCCACCTTTGTCTTAGCCCTGACGGTAAAACAACCCGATCGCTGGTTAAAAGACCTGCGCTGCCTGAATGTGCCGATTATTGCCAGAATTGACAATGAACGATTGTTGTTTGACCCGCGTTGTGTGATGGAAAAAGAAGAGAATATTTTATTATCCCAGTTAAAAGAACTGTCCTTTTGAGGTTGGCATGAAAACAGACATTGATCGATTAATGGAACGGGACGGCCTGGATGCCCTTTTGGTGACCGGACCGACGATGCATAACCCTTATATGGTTTATTTAGCGGGCGGCGTGCATCATGTGACACAGGCCGATTTGATTAAAATTCGCGGCCAGGAACCGGTATTATTTCACAACGACATGGAGCGCGATGAGGCTCGTAAAAGCGGCTTGCGCCTGCGCCGCTATGGCGATTTTAACCTGCGTGAAATTTTGTTACAGACGCAGAACAATGAAATTGAAACGACGGCTATTTTATATGAACGTATGTTTCGCGACATGGGCATTACCGGCGGGCAGGTTGCCGTTTTTGGCCAGATGGATGTCGGCAAAGGCCTGGCGATTTTTTCTTCTCTCCAAACAAAATTAACGCAGATCAACCTGGTGGGCATGGGGCGCAACAATTTTTTAACCGAAGCCATGCAAACCAAGGATGACAATGAAATTAAACAAATTACGGAGATGGGCCAGATCACCACACAGGTGGTTGCCAAAACGGCAGAATTTATCGGGTCTCAACGGATAAAAAACGGGCTTGTGGTAAAAGATTCGGGTGAAGCGCTGACGATTGGCGACGTTAAAAAACAAATCAGTTTATGGCTGGCAGAAGCCGGCGCTGAAGCTCCGGAAGATACCATTTTTGCCATCGGGCGCGATGCTGCCGTGCCGCATAGCGGCGGAACCCCGGGTGATTTAATCCGGGCCGGGGTGCCGATCGTTTACGACATTTTCCCATGTCAGGCCGGGGGCGGTTATTTTTATGATTTCACCCGAACATGGTGTGTTGGACATACCCCCGACAAGGTGTTGGAGGTATATGAAGATGTTTTATCCGCCTATAATCGAGCCGTTAACAGCCTGAAATTAGATCAGAGTCTGTTTTATTATCAAAAAGAGACTTGCGACTTTTTTGACTCCCGCGGACACCTTACCCTGTTAACCGGCGCAGTGGAAAGCGGTTATATTCACAGCCTCAGTCACGGTTTGGGGTTAAATATCCACGAGCGGCCCTTCACCGGGGTATCGATGGAATTGAGTGATAAAATATATGCCAATTCGGTCTTTACAGTCGAACCCGGTTTGTATTATCCTGAAATGGAAATCGGCGTTAGAATTGAAGACACCTATTGGGCAAAACCTGACGGCAGTTTTAGCTGCCTGGTCCAATATCCTTATGATTTGTTACTGCCGGTTAAAAATTGAATTAAATGAGGTTGGATTATGCCAGAAGTAAATACAAAATCATCTCAAAGACCCACGGTTCGCATACTGGGGATTGAGTCTTCCTGTGATGAAACCGCGGCCGCCGTTATTGAAAACGGACGAGCCTTACTTTCAAACGTGGTGGCAACCCAGATTGATTTACACGCCAAATATGGCGGTGTATTTCCCGAACTGGCTTCACGCCAGCATATTCGCACGATTTATGCGGTGATTGATCAGGCCTTGCAGCAGGCGCATATGACGCTGGAAGATATTGACGCAATTGCCGTTACCATGGGCCCCGGACTGGCCGGCTCGCTGGTGGTGGGTGTGAACGCCGCCAAAGGCCTGGCGTTGGCAAAAAACATTCCCCTGATTGGCGTTAATCACCTGGAAGGCCATATTTATTCGGCTTGGGTCTACCCGGCCGATATCGCCGAACCGCCCGCGCCGCCGGAATTTCCGATCATGGCGCTGCTGGTTTCGGGCGGACATTCCGAACTGAATCTGGTTAATGAACATCTCAGTTACCAACGCCTGGGTTCCACTCTGGATGATGCGGCAGGTGAGGCTTTTGACAAGGTGGCGCGCCTGTTAGGCCTGTCTTATCCGGGGGGGCCTTCCATTCAAAAAGCGGCAACTGACGGCAACCCGCAGGCTTTCAGTTTTCCGCGCGCCAAAACGGACGGATCGTTTGATTTTTCATTCAGCGGTCTGAAAACTGCCGTTTTACGCCTGGTGAAAGAATTTGAAAAAGAACAAAAAGCCCTGCCCGTGGCAGACATTGCCGCCAGTTTTCAAACTGCTGTGGTGGATGTGTTATTAAACAAAACGTTAAAAGCCGCGCATGCCTACCAGGCCAAGTCGCTCCTGGTGGCCGGGGGCGTTTCGGCCAACCGCGCTTTACGCGAAGCGTTTTTGGGACAAACCGAGTTTCCGGTGTTTATCCCGGCTTTTGCCTACTGCACCGACAACGCCGCCATGATTGCTGCGGCCGGTTACCAACGTTACATGCACGGCGACCGGTCCGGTTTGGAAATGGACGTGCAACCTACCTTCCCACTCTCATATATTAATGGTTAATCGAAGAAAGGAATTTTGTTATGGATGTTAAATTGGATTGGAAACAGGGTATGAGTTTTAACGGTTCCAGCGATAACGACTGGGGTTTTAATATTCCCCTGGGAACCTCCGCCGAGTTTGGTGGAAAAAATGACGGTTTTAAACCCCTGGAATTAATCTTAATCGGCCTGGCGGGCTGCACAGCCATGGATGTGGTCTCAATTCTGGAGAAAAAACGCCAGGTGGTAAGCTCGTTTCAGATCAAAGTGCATGCCGACCGGGCGGCCGAACACCCCAAAGTGTTTACCGATGTAGTATTGGAATATATCTTTTCTGGCAAAGAACTTGACCCTGTAGCGGTTGACCGCGCCGTGGAATTATCGGATACCAAATATTGTTCGGCGATGGCGATGCTGCGCAAAAACTCACCCATCCATACAAAAATTACGATCAACCAGGAATAAGCCTTAAAAATATAAAAAATAACCGGAGCTTTTATTGAGGCTCCGGTTATTTTTATTGGGCAGGGGGTGTGGTTGGCGTGACGTGGGCCGTCGGTTTAAGAATGGGAGCCGATTCTTCACCGGCTTTGGGCCGGGTGATCAGTGAATCGCCGCCGCCGTTTTCGTTGGCTTGAATGACCACATCACCGCGCACAAAATTGCCGCGGTAGGGCGCCGGGCCGTTAACCGCCCGCCAGCCGCTTAACACAAAGGGTACCGGGCCATCGGCCGCCATCCATTCACCGTTATATTTGCGCACGATGTGCAGATGGGTGCCGGTGGCATCGCCGCCCACGCAGGAGGCATGCCCGATGGGATCATTGGTATTAACAATCGTGCCGAGCGGCACACGTTCTTCGTTGGCGATATGCAGGTAAAAAATGGTCCAACCGGTTTGTTCAAGACCGTCCATATCCATATCCACAGCGACGACACCGCGGTCAGAGCGGGTAACGATGCCCGGCCCAACCGAAGTGACAAATTCTTCGGCCGGGGTGCAGCCGGGGCTGTCGGTGGGCGGAGCAAAATCAACGGCGGCCAGGCAGCCGGCATCCGGAAACCAGGCATAATGCGGCCCGCCGGTGTAGGTCCAGGTGTGACCGGCCGGGAAGGGTAGTTCAAGGTTGGGCTGTTCAAGATGCGGCGGGAAAAGTGGCTCAATCGACTGTGCGCGCTGCCAGGGATCACCAAACATTTTGTTGTGCAGAGCCGGAAGACTGTTTTCGCCGTATAAATCTCCGGCCATTTTTTCAACATCTTCCAGGCGTGAGAAGAAATATTGCAGCGCTACCGTTCCGGCGTTAATTTGCGGCGCCAGTAAAATCAGCTCGCCTTTAAAATTTTTAATTTCAGCCAGGTCGCCGGTACGCCAACTGTAATAACCGGTGGAGAGCATTCGCGCCGCCCAGGTAAGCTGCAAATAAAGCCCCTTGTTTTTAAGCACTTTATAGCCCATGGGGTAATCCACTTCGGCCAGATTGGAAGGTTTGCCATAGACCCAGTGGCTTTGATATTCCAAAAGGGATAAAAAGATGCGCGGACTGATGGAGTTTTCAAGGGCAACCCGTTCAATAATCTCGGCGCCGGTATACCAATGATCGATCCATTCCTGATATGTAGCCAGGTAACCGCCAGCTTCATTAACAAAAGCCTCGGTGTCAAAATCGGCAGCCGAAACGGAATAGATGATTTCACTATCCGGCAAAGCGCGGTCGATGGGGCCGGTGGGGAAGTGCGCATCGGGGATGATAAGCAGTTGGTTGGGCTGAATTAAGCCGCCCGGGTCGGGCAATGGGTCGGGCGAGGTAATTTCATCCACGCCCACCCGAAAACGTTTTGCAAGCGCCAGGCGTGTGTCGCCGGACTGCGAGTAATATAAAATGGGCGGATACTGGGTGGTGTCGCGAGTGGCGCTGGGTGTCAGCGAGGTGGGACTGGGGCTGAGCGATGGCGGTACGGGCGTTTCGGTGTCGGTTATTATTTCTTCAGGGGTGGTTGTGTTTTCGACGGCGGTGGGCGGCAGGGTTGTAGCCGTCGCAGCGGGCGGGGGCTCGGTGGCGCTCGGCGCCAGGGCGCTGGCGCGCGCTGTCTGCGTCATTTCACCGGGGTAAATAATGGCGCGTTCGCAGCCGGTCTGAAAAACAATCGATAAAAACAGGATTCCTGTCAGCAGACCATTAACGATGGATTTGATTTTCACTTCTTTGTGTATCCCAGGCTTCAATGGTTAAATCACCTTTTCTTAAATAACCGTTATATTCTACACCACTACCCTCAGAAATCCAACCATCCAGGTTAAAATAAGGCGGTTGGTCGGCCGAGATCCACTCGCCGTTATACCGGCGGGCCAAATGAACGTGGGTGCCATTGGAAACACCGCCTTCACAGGAGGGGTGGCCGATGCGTTCGCCGGCTTTTACATAAGCGCCTTCTGACACACGCTCACGACTCTCAATGTGCAAGTATAATACCGTCCACCCCGTTTGACGGAAACCGTCGCCGTCCAGGTCGAGGATCACGACACCCGAATTGGCATATACCACCCGGCCATCGGCCACAGCCGTGACCCAGGCGTCGCTGCTGACGCAGCCCTGGCCTTTGCCGGGCGGAGCAAAATCGATGCCTGCCCAGGCCGAA
Source organism: Anaerolineae bacterium (assembly GCA_021287005.1). GTDB lineage: Bacteria > Chloroflexota > Anaerolineae > Anaerolineales > Anaerolineaceae > JAJTBH01. Next base: position 3,770 of record JAJTBH010000080.1, on the reverse strand, counting down.
CCCCCGGCCCACCCGGCGTGCGGCCCGCCGGTGAAAGACCAGGTTAAACCGGGCTCAAAGGGAAGCTGCATGGGCGGCTGAAGCAGAGGGTCCGGGATCAGCGGTTCAATGGAAAAATCAAAGGGGTAACCGTACAATTTTTCGTAGTGGGCGTAAAACCCGGCCGGACTGACGGCCTGCGCCCAGGCCGCATAATCAAAAAACAGGCTGAAAAGGTTGTATAAGCCGGCCGTGCCGGCATTAATGCCGGAAGGAGCCGAAACATAATTTCCATCCGCAAGAGTCCAGCCGTTTTGAACGTTAAACTTCCACAGGTAATAACCCTGGTTAAGCAGGTTGGCGACCCAGGACAAAGACTGGTAGAGTTTGCCCTTCCAGGCCGGGATTTTTTTTATAGGATAATCACGGGCTTCTTGAGGCGGGTCGGGTTGGCTGAGCCAGCCGCTTTGATAATCGAGCACGGCCAGCAATAAACGCGGGTTGACCGAGTTTTCAACGGCCACCCGATTGATGATTTCCACGGCACTCAGCGAAACGCCATCCAGCGTTTCGGAATATTGTTTGATATAACCGCCGCGTTCGGAAACAAAATCGGCCAGGTTAAAATAACTATTAACCGGCCCGTCGACCAGTTCTGAATCGGGAATGATTTTAAAGGCGGGCGGAACGGGCATGGGGGTGGCGACCGGGATGGTTAAAACCTGCCCGACCGAAATCAGGTCGGGGTTGTTAATCTGATTGGCCTCAACCAGTGCACTTAACGAGATGCCATAACGGGCGGAAATTGATTTTAACGTGTCACCGGGTTGAACTGAATAAGTTTCTTCAGCCGTGCGAATCTGCGCCTGTAGATGGGGCGCATCGAGTGTGGGGGTGGGCGGAATGACCCCCGGCAGGTGCGTGGGGCGAAAATAGGGATTAATTGACTCGATTGCCGGGGGATGAAGTTCTGCGCCAGGGGTTGCGGAGAGGGTCGGGTAGAGGGTACAGGCCGAAAAAACAAGGATGGCCAACCCCGGGATCAGACCCCTGGCGGCAGAAAAAGTTTTCATTCTTCGTCAAAACGAAACGGCATTTTGCGGCCGCCCAGGATGTGTAGATGAATATGGAAAACGGTCTGGCCGGAATCAGGCCCGGTGTTAATCACCAGGCGATAGCCTTTATGTTCCAGACCCTGTTGGCGGGCAATTATGCCGGCGACGTTAACCATGTGTCCCAGAAGGGTTTCATCCTGCGCCTGAACAACGTTAACCGATTCGATGTGCCGGCGTGGAATAACCAGAATATGCACGGGCGCGGCCGGGTGGATGTCCTTAAAGGCCACCACCTGCTCGTCCGTATAAACGATCTGGGCGGGAATTTTTTCGGAGATGATTGAGCAAAAGATGCAGTTTTCCATAGGTTTTTACTGCTGCAGGGCGGGAATATCACCCAGAACGGGTTTACAAACAATGTCGTAATATTCCAGTTCAACGGCTTTGTTTTGTTCGGCTTCGGCCGCAGCGGATTTGCCCATCAGGCGTACGTTGTCAATGTTGTTGCTGGCATCCGAATCCCAGTAGCGCGGAAGAACCATCAGGTAATTGCCTACACCGCCTTCGGGAATGTAAGAGGGGCGGGCCGGGTCGGTTTCATCGGCCAGGGGAATCCAGTTATACATAACCGGGCCGCGCGGGTTAATCGTGAAACCCAGTTTATAACCGCCCTGGGTGCCGATTTCGACGGCTTTTTTGGAGAAACCACCGCCGGGCCAAATATAAGCAATCGGGCGTTTGCCATAATTCTTTTCAATCAGATCCATTGAGCCGATCATTTCACCTTTAATAAAATCTTCGGCGCTGATCGTGCCGTAATAATCGGTGGTGATGGTGTAATTGTCGGGCCATTCGGAGATGTTAAAGTTATGCACCACGCCGTGCGATTGATGATCGACCAGGCCTGCGTTTTGCAGTTCTATGTTGCCCGGCAGGGCAGCGGTGGTAATGCTGTCGGGCAGGCTGATCCATGCGTTAATTAAGGTCCAGTGATACTCCTGCAGGGTAGGCACAAAATTGACATCAAAATATTCGCGGTAATGGCGGTCATCCACAATTAACAAAACCGACCGGTTGGGGATTTTGGCGTTACGTTCCATAAAATCGGCGGCCTGCTGCATGGTGATGGCTTCAAAACCCTGATCCTTCAGGTTTTTGAGCAGTTCCCCCAGTTGACCTTTGGTGATCTGGTTGGGGTCGCTGAGCACATCATCCTTGGAGATACCGTGGAACATGATCGGCATGATCACCGTGCCGGGAGCGGCATTGTTGGGATTCCAGCGATTTAACAGATACTGGCAGGTGTCGGCCACATAAGTATGCGGCGCATCCTTGGGATTCAGAAAGTCGGTGTGGAAGGTGCCCGGTAAGGCCGGCGGCGTGCGCGGTACGGTGGGCGGGGTCGGGGTCGGGGTGGGCACGCCGTAGGTGGCGGTTAATAACGCCGATTGAAATATGGCTGTGGCATCCAGAGTGGGCTCGGCCGGGGCAGCGCCCGGCAGGTTGCAGTTGGCTAACAGCAAAAGAGCTGTCAGACTGATCAAAACGAGAAAAAGACGTTTGTTGAAGGTAATTTTCATAGAGGGTTACACCATTTGTTTTTAACAGTATTGGAAAATTATAACGGTGAAAAGGAGATTATTCCAGTGTCAAGAGCGGCCAATCGGAGTAACAGGGCCCGTTTCTTCGCAAAAAGCACGGACGGGGGCTGTGGTTGAACCATCGAGCACCCGTCCGCACTTTTTAAGTCGGCCATAAAAATTATTCGTAAGCCAATACTTCACGAATGGTCAGGCGCGAGGCATTCCAGGCCGGTAAAAGACTGGCGAGGGCGGCAATGCACAACACACCGATTAACCAACCCAGGGCCCCCGACAAACTGAATGAAAAGGGCAGCGGCGTGGTGAACATGGCGATACCCACGGCGTTACAGAGCAGCCAACTGAGCGGGAAAGAGATGGCGAAACCCAGCGCCCAACTCACCAACCCGATTAAAAGACCCTCGGCGATCACGATCATCTCGATATCCAGGTTGGAAGCGCCAATGGCGCGCATCACACCGATCTCTCGAATGCGTTCCATCACGTTCATACCCATCGTCCCCATCAAACCCAGACCACCCACCAGGGCGATTAAAACCGCCATAACCAGCAGGAAATAAATCATCACATCGGTTTGCGACTGCTGCTGTTGGCGAAACTGGATGCCGGTGCGCACGACCGAAACGGGCATATTTTCGCTGCGAAAACGTTCCTGTAGTTCGGCGGCCACTTTTTGTTCCGTGGCCAGGTTATGTTCGGCGGTGATCACGCGCGCTTCATAAATTTGGTCGGGCGTGTCGCTGATTTTGGCCAGGTAATCGGGGGTGGTGTAGAGGATGGGCGGCACGACATTGCCAGCCATGCGAAAGGTGCCCACGATGTGGAAACTGAATTCGCGGTCTTTAACCTTAATGATCAAATCATCGCCTACTTTTAAGTCGGGGCGTTCCTTAATCAGGTGATTGCCGATGACGACGGCGTTTTCATCGCCGGGAGCCAGCCAGCGGCCGCCGGTGAGAATGGGTTTAATCAGGGTGGAGGAAGCCGGCGGGGCGTATAATGATACTTCCACCTCCGAGTTTTTATCGGGTGACAGAACCTGCGCGGGATAAGATTTCCAACCCTCAAAACCGACCACGCCCGGCGTCTGCATCACAATATCCGAAACGCGCTGGGTGCGGTAAGAGCGGCTCAG
>JAJTBH010000079.1 GCA_021287005.1 Anaerolineae bacterium | reverse complement strand
GCGGCACAATTAAAAATCGATCTTAATTATCAAGGTCATTAAGAATGGATTTTTATGGTCTGTTACGCCACATCAAGAAGGCCAGACTTAAAAACAACGGCAGCACAAACGACGAACATAATACAATCTGAATGGGTGCATTGGGGTTGCCAATTACTTTAGGCTGCGGGGTAACAACCACGGATGTTTCGCCCGGCAGCGGGGTGGCGCTGGCCGCTATGATCGTTAAAGTGGGTGTTTCACTGGGAATCGGGGTGGCTGTAGGCGGTACCTGAGTTGGCACCGGGGTATCGGTATTTGTTGGAATGGCCGTACTGGTATTGGTATTTGTGAAAGTTGGCGCCGGAGTGTTGGTTTTATAGCGAGCCAGGGCAACCGGCACTTCACCACCCAACACATCCGCCTGGTTGCCCGAATTATCGCGCGCGGAAATTCTAAAAGTTACCACCTGGTCGGCCACCTGGCTGCAATCCCAATAAGCGCCGTAACCGCTTTCGCCGCTGGCAGAGCTGTCGGTGCCAAACTGGTGCCAGAGACCGTCAAATTTCACCAGGTAAATGACCCAATCAATTCCGCTGTCGTCATCCGACACGGTAGCCCGCACCATCACCGGGCACTGGGTAATAATACTGTTTTTAATCGGTGCTACAATCCGTCCATCCGGTGCGGATGAATCATCTCGCGAATAAGTCAGGCCGGCATTTCCCACTGAGCCATTTGAAACCAGATCGCCATTAATATACAGGTGCTCGTTATAGATAGCGTCATCATCGATCTGTACATACACTCGAACCGAGCTGGAAAAAGTGACCGAAAAAGTGATGTTAATGCTGCTGCCGGATGAAACCGTACCCAACAGTTGAGAAGATCCGCCGTCGAGCACATAATAAACATTTTTCGTGCCGGTATTGCCGGATACATAACTGGCGGTAAACCGCACCGAATGCTGTACGGACGAGGCGGCTACCGGTGTTGGTATGGCAGCGAACAAAACCAACACAAAAACAGCCACTCGAATTAATTGGTGCAAAGAGAATTTAAATATCGTTGTTTTCATCAAGTTTTCCTTTCGGTTGTATTAAAAAACACAACCTTATTTCCCCTGATCATTTCGTGGATCCTCTGATTGGCAATTTGATCATTTATTTTTTAATAAACATATTATTTTTATTACTATTTTATCTCAGGTTTTGATTCAATTAATGTTTTTTTATCAAGGTTTTGATAATCCTTTATTAAAAAGTATACTCCTTCGGGAAAGTTGGATTTACATGTTGATCAGGTTTTGTTAGCGAACCAATAGCCTTACGTTAGGAAAGAAAATCCGCCAACCGTTATACTCAAAATAATTATTTTATAAAGAGTTTTTGGAGAAAAAAATGAAACGTTTGTTATTGATATTGTTTATTATGAGCAGCCTGATGTTAAGCGCCTGTTCATCAACCATTATTCGCGGTTCCGGGAATGTTGCCAGTGAAGATCGAGTCGTGGATGACTTTGATGCCGTCGACATGGCCGAAGCGGCGCAAGTTATTATCACGCAAGGGGAACCTCAATCCGTGCGTGTGGAAGCGGATGATAATTTGATTCAATATATTCGAACTGAAGTACGCGGTCACACCTTACATATCTATAAAGATCCGATGGATGTGCTCAGCATAAACACACGCCGCTCACCCCGCATTTATATCACCGTAAAAAATGTTTCAGCACTAAAATTATCCGGTTCGGGCAGTATTTCCAGTGAAAAAATTCAGAGTGATGATTTAAACCTCGATTTAAGCGGTTCGGGTGATATTAACCTCAACGGATTAAATGCCGCCTCTCTGGATGTGGATATATCCGGTTCAGGCTCTTGTGAACTTGAAGGCAAGGTAAATCATCAATCCATTCACCTGAGCGGATCGGGGCGTTACCTGGCTTCACAATTGGATAGTCGTAATACTCAAATTGACATCAGCGGGTCTGGCAAAGCGGATGTATTAACAAAAGAAACGCTTGATATGCATGTTTCCGGCAGCGGTGATATTCTCTATAGCGGTAATCCGGATAAGGTGACCCAGGATATTACCGGTTCAGGTAAGGTTCGATCAAAATAATATTTAATCCATTCATGGCGCGGCATGCTCGCCGCGCCATTTTTATCAGGGAAAACACACCCTGTTGATTTTTTTACCCGGTTTATCCCTGTACCGGCGTCGGAGTAATGGTCGGAGGCGGTTCCGGCTGATTGGGATTGGGGTGCGGTGGTGCGCCACCCGGTTCAAAATGAGGGTTAAGCCTGGGTGTTTGTGGGCGCGGCGTGGGCGGCAGTTGCGGCATGTAAGGCATAATTTGGTATGGAATATATATCACCGTCGTAGGGCTGGCAGTAGCGGTTGTTGTTTGTGTGGGCGTTAACGTCGGTTCAAGGGTTTGAGTCGGCAGTGAAGTACCAGTGGCGGTTGGGCTGGGAGTCGTCGTAGCTGTCGATGGGGTTAGCAGGGTCTCCAGTGCTTTAATAGCGGTTAAATTCACCTCGGGGGTATCGCCGCCGGATAAATTAACCACAATTTTCACCGGCAGTTCACAGGCCATTATTGCCAGAGTTAGCGGAATAACACTTTCCAGTTATGGCTCATAGGTTAACAATCCATTTTCCAAGGTGAAACTTCAATGTTTTTCTGGTTTTATTATGCGAGAGAAAAATTCAGATTTGCTAAAGTTGTCGTTAAAATGTGATATAAATTTTTGTACTTAAAAAACAACAGCCGGGGAAATTCCCATGCAGGAATCCGCCCGGCTGCCCCAAACCCGATCGTTATCTATTTGATCATCAGGCGCCTTCAGATGCCCGGTAATAAACCCGATAAATCACACCACTGCGGTCGTCCGAAATAAACAGGCTTCCATCGGATGCATTAACCACATCCACCGGGCGGCCCCAAACATTACCATTGGGTGTTAACCACCCGCTGATGAAATCCTCTGCCGCACCGGCGCTGCCATCGGCCTGGATGGGCGACCACATCACCTTATACCCCACCGGGACCGTGCTGTTCCAGGAGCCGTGCAGGGTAATAAACAGCCCTCGCCGGTAAGGATCGGGAAAGTTATTGCCTGTGTAAAAATTTATTCCCAACGGCGCCATATGCGCCCCCATTTCAATTTGTGGTGTTTCCACTCCGCTACAGCTATCGGCAGACCCAAAATCGGGGTCTACGATGCGCCCGGCATGGCAAATTGGCCAGCCGTAATTGGCACCTTCTTTAACCCGATAGACCGTTTCGGGAGGCTGCTCATCTCCCAGGTTATCTCGCCCGTTATTACTGGCCCATAGTTCATTGCTGCCCGGTCGAAAGACAATTCCAACCGCATTACGCAGCCCGCGGGCATATACCCGCCCGCCGCTGCCATCCGGGTTATACGCCATAATGGTAGCGCGGCGTTCATCCTGTTCATTACACACATTACAGGATGAGCCCACCGATACATACAGCGTTGATGCATCCGGACTGAATAAAAGGGTGCGGGTTGAATGCCCGCCCGAAGGCAGCCCGGTTATGATCTCATCGCGTTGTGAATAAACGCCGGATGCATCCGGTTGGCTCAGACGTAAAACGCGGGTGGTCTCGGCAACATACAAGGAGCCATCTTTATAAAAAGCCAGGCTGTTGGGCGCATTTAAACCTGAAGCCACCACTTCCAGCGTATCCACAGCGCCATCGTTATTCCGGTCAGGCAATCGCACAATTCGTCCCGCGCCGCGTTCGGCAGCATACAACATCCCATCCGGGCCGACCGCCAACATCCGTGGCTGAGCCAGTCCATCGGCAAAAACGCCAATGCCAAAACCGGCCGGCAGGGTTAATACCCCGGCAGGCTGCTGCGACGAAGGTACAATCGACTGCGCAGTCGGCTCAGGGGCCGGAGTATCGACGGGTTCGGGACTCTGTGTGGCAGAGACCACCACCGGCGAAGGCAACACAGCTGGTGAGCTTGTTGTTACCATCGGAGTAGCGGCCGGTGCACAGGCCGAAAGAAAAAGTATTAAAACTGCCAACCTGGCAGTGAATTTTGTCATGTCAGTATCCTTTCCGATAAGTATCATTGGTTTGCTAATTGGCTAATTACGGCCAACTTTGACCCATTATAACGAAGCCACGATTGAAATTCAACAAAACAGGGTCCTTACGGTTAATCAGGGCTCGCGTCGATTGAAAAAACGGGGGCATCCGGTGGTTGTTTTTTTATGCATTGGGTACAGTTTTAGTATTTATCAGCGCCGGGTGTAATCATCGCGTCTCCTTTTTTTCCGGTTTGGCCTTCCGTAAAATGAACAAACCAGGGACAGGCTAATTAAAATCACCACCCAGGCACTCTGCGGGGTGCTGCTCTGAACCCGATCGAAACTGTTTTCCAATGTAATTTCATTCAGACGGCTGCATAAATCATCGGGGGCATGGATAAAAATAACCGGCTAAAATGGTGTCAAAACAAATTTGGGTAAGTGTGGAAAATAACATGTTACTCCCCAATCACCAGTTTCAGCAGGTGCAGCAAAACAAAGAAAGTAGCGGCGTTTAACCAACCCTTTGTATTTTACAAACGGCTCAAGAGTAAAACTTTTTGTTTTGTTTTTCGTATTAATCAATGAAGATCAATTTTTTGTTGTTTTATAAAAATTGAAACGATATAATTTTAATAAGGTCAGCTGATGGAGGAAATGTACGATGAAAGCGTTAATTATTTATGATTCTGTTTTTGGTAACACTGAAAAAATCGCCAATGCCATTGGAGAAGCCATGCTGCCCGGCGCCGAGGTTGAAATAAAACGCATCGGATCAGTCGTTCCGGAACAGCTTAACGGGCTGGATCTGTTAGTCGTCGGTTCACCCACACGCGGCTTTCGCCCGACCGAGCCGATCAGCCAATTTTTGAGAAATATTCCTCGCGGCAGTTTAAAAGGCGTCAAGATAGCAGCCTTTGACACACGGGTTTCCGTTGAAGACGTGAATAATGCCATCTTAAGCTTTTTAGTGAAAATATTCGGTTATGCCGCCCAACCTATTAACAAGGGGCTGGTTAACAAAGGTGGTTTTCAGATGGCGGAACCCCAGGGGTATATTGTAAAAGAGTCGGAAGGCCCCTTACAGGAAGGTGAATTGGAGCGGGCTGCGTTGTGGGCCGGATCGTTGGTTAAAGCCTGAAAATTTTTCGGTCTGTGTGATGGATCAACCTTAAGAAATGGTTGTAACATCTTGAACTTTTTTTCATCCGGACGGGTATAATGGAAAATACGTCCGGAAATTTTTGATATTTTCATGGTCCATCATTAAGAGTTTTGTTAACAAACGAAGACTGGAATTTTATTTATAATACCCATTAAAATATTTTCTTCAGGTTTTAAAAACCCTGCGGAAATCAAATTACACAAATGTATTATTACTGGCCGGAGTGACTGGAATGAGTGAGACGAACCACGCAGAAGCATATTGGAGCGAAATCCCTGAAGGCGGGTTTGATATATCGGATCCGCGTTTATATCTTAACCGCGAATTAAGCCTGCTTGCATTTCAAAAACGTGTTTTGGAAGAAGCACAGGACGAGCGCAACCCCCTGCTTGAGCGTGTAAAGTTTCTGGCGATTGTTGATTCAAACCTGGAAGAATTTTTTATGGTACGCGTCAGCGGTTTGCGCCTGCAAAAAGCTTCGGGGGTAACCAATGTCTCCATTGACGGTCTAACCCCCGCGCGCCAATTGGCAGAGATTCGCAAAGAAGTCTCAAGTCTGATGCTTGAATCGCGCCGTTATTTTAACCAGGTCTTGCTGCCCGAGTTGGATAAAAACGGCATTCGTATTTTTAAATATAAAGATTTAAACGCCAAACAAAAAGAAAATGCCGACGCGTATTTTTGTGATAACATCTTTCCGGTGTTAACGCCACTGGCCGTAGATACATCACATCCCTTTCCGCATATCTCCAATTTGAGTTACAACCTGGCGGTAGTGCTGCAAGACGATGCCGGCAACCGTCGTTTTGCCCGGCTAAAAGTGCCCTCGTCCCTGCCCAGTCTCATCCCTTTAAAAAAATCCTCCGGCCTGACACGCAAAGACGGCACTGTGCCGCATACTCATTATTTTGTCTGGTTGTCTCAGGTGGTCATGGCCAATCTGGGGCGGCTCTTTCAGGGTATGGAAATTATCGAGACCTACCCCTTCCATGTCGTACGAAACGCCGACCTGCAAATTCAAGAACTGGAAGCGCAAGACCTGCTGGATACCATTGAAGAAAGCGTGCGCCGCCGCCGTTTCGGCGAAGTGGTGCGCCTGGTGGTTACCGAAAAGATGCCGCGTGCCATTCGTGATATCCTGGTGGATAATTTCGAAGTGCAGCCCAATGATGTTTACATTTTGCCCACACCGCTGGTGATTAATTCATTAATGCAGTTAACCCGCATCGAACGTTTTGACCTGCGCGACAAACCTTTTGTGCCGGCCAAACCCACCGCTCTGCGAGTGCCACCCGATGAAGAAACACCCAACATTTTTAATGCCATTCGTCAGGGTAATATTCTTATGCATCATCCCTATGAGTCTTTCACCCCGGTGGTAGACTTTTTGCGTGCAGCCGCCAAAGACCCCAATGTACTGGCCATTAAACAAACACTCTACCGTGTGGGTAAAAACTCGCCGGTGGTTGAAGTGTTGTTGGAAGCAGCCCGCGAATATAAAAAACAGGTGGCCGTGCTGGTTGAGTTAAAAGCCCGTTTTGACGAAGAGAGCAACATCGAATGGACTAAAATGCTAGAGCAGGAAGGCGTTCATGTGACCTATGGTTTGTTGGGTTTAAAAACGCATTCCAAAATTGCCATGGTGGTACGCCGCGAAGGCGATCATATTCAACGGTATGTGCACCTTGGCACCGGCAACTACAACCACATCACCGCTCAGCTATACGAAGATTTTGGACTTTTCACCATTGATGAAGCGATCGGATCGGATACCACCGACCTGTTTAATTACCTGACCGGTTACTCCAACAAAAGAGATTATCAAAAACTTCTGGTGGCGCCCATCAATTTGCGCAGCCGCCTTGAAGAACTTATTCGTAATGAGATCAGCATTCAGCGGCAGGGCGGCCAGGGACATATTATTCTAAAGGTTAATGCCATCGTTGATAAAAGCATGATTTCGCTCTTGTACGAAGCGGCCATGGCGGGGGTTAAAATCGACCTGATTATTCGCGGTGTTTGTTCTCTACGTCCCGGCATCGCCGGATTGAGCGAAAATATTCGGGTCATCAGTGTAGTCGGGCGTTTTCTCGAACACAGCCGCATTTATTATTTCCACAACAACGGTCAGGAGAAAATGTACATGGGCAGCGCCGATATCATGCCGCGCAACCTGAACGAACGTGTGGAAGTGCTCTTCCCTATTGAAGACAAGGCCATGATTCGCCATGTGCGTGACGACATTTTATCGGTATACATGCAGGACAACCAGAAAGCCCGTTTAATGATGCCCGATGGCACTTATGTTCATCTTCAAGCAGGCGATAGCCCCAGAGTTAACGCTCAGGAAATTTTTATTAACCAGGCTACCCAGCAAATTTAAGAACTTCAGCGCCGCAACAGCAGTGCAATTGCGACAAAAATTAATACCCCGGCTATCACCGTGACCGTTATGATGCCCAGCGCCGACTGTTCATCCATCGGCTGCGCTTCAGGCGTAGGGGTTGGTGCAAGGTTGGGCGGGGTATTTTGACCGCTTTTGAATGAAGCGGTAGCCAAAATTGGGCCGGGTTTCAGTGGTTCGTTTTTAACATCAAGAGTCGCCACAGGTTTAACCGTCAACGCCACCGCCGTGTTTTGAACGGGCATCCGGCCACCCTGCAAGGTGGGAATTAATAGTTTCTGTCCTTCGTAAACCGTATTCCAATCGGGCGGCAAATTATTTAACTGTAAAATGTCCTTGATATGAGTCTGATATGCCACGGCAATCGCCCACAGGCTTTGCCCGGCGCGCACTTCATGCACAAGCTGCCCGTTAGCCTGAACCTGTGCCGTGTATACGGGGTAAATGATCTGCGACACCGTTTGTGGTGTGGGGGCGCCGGGTGTTAACACCCGGTCGGGGTTATATTTATTATCGGCCGTGTAACAGGCCAGCATCTGGTAAAAGATGTAACCGTCCCAATCGCCGACACCTTTGGCAACCCCAAATCCGACATGCCGGTAATAAATATTTTCAATGGCGCGCTCTGAAGGAGAAGCAAAAGGCAAAGAATCGGCCGGATTTTGATCACTTAAATACAAAATGACAAAACTGGATGTGCAAAAAATAGTGTCGATTGTTTCCGGGTAACCGTAACCCATTTCAATTACGCTTTGAACGGCGCCTTTTGCAGAAGGCGGAAGGCTGTTGGCAGCCATGTCGGCCACCGTTTGCGCATAAATCATCAGGTAGGGGTCCAGAACCAGCAAAGGGTGCCCGACATCCCGGCGCGCCTGGTTAACCAGTTGCAGCATTTCAGCCGTTGATAAGATCACCGGAGCTGGTGTGGGTGTTGGGCTTGCTGCCTGCCTGGCAAACACCGATTTCGGGAGAAACCACCCCGATAATGCTACGATAAAACCCAGACAAAATAACATTTTCCTGATTATATACATGAATTCCCCTCATGGATAACGCAGGCAGCGTTTTTGCGGTACAAGTACCGCAAAAACGCTGTTGTCTTAAAGTGAGTTAATTAAAGAAACCGGGAAGTATTTATCGAACGTACAGAGTAATCGACATGGTGCATAAACGCGTGGAACCATCCGTAAGCCCCCAGGTCATGGTATAAACGCCATGTTCGCCCGGGGTTTTGGTATCCACCACGATATCCGTGCTGGCGCCCGAGGTCACATCACTGCCCAGATCATAAGCGCTGGAACGTTTATACATTTCGGTGCCGCTAATAAATTTATAATCCACACCGGAAGCCAACCAGGTCGAACCGCTGTTATTTCTCACCGTCCATTTGACATCAATTTCACTATTGGGGTCAAAGGTGGAGTACATGGCCGGTGAAACGGCGGTCACGTCACAATTGCCGCTGACATAGGGCGGATAATAATAAGGTGTGTTATAGGGGTAGGGATAATTATTATAATAACCGCCCACACTGATTTTCACCCAGAAAGCCACGGAAGCATCGCGACCGATGCCAAACCGGTTGCCGCTGCCATCCTGGAGCTTCCAGTAACCCTGATAAAGACCGCTGTCGGAGGGAGCCGTCAGGTTGACGCTTAAATCAATGGTTGCGCCGGGGGGAACGTTGCCGGGAATGCTGACTGAAGAGGGGCCGCCCAGTGAATAACCGTGGTCAAACACCAGCGAATAACTGTTCGTCCAGGTGCAAGAGCCGTCATTACGCAGACGCCAGGTTTTGGTAAATCCTGTGCCGCCTGAAAAATTGGTGTTATCCGGCACGCTGACATCGGCGATAAAGGTCGCCCGGTTGCAGGGGGCATTGGCATAATAATTTTCGGGGTAATAATATCCGTTATTGTAATAGGGATATCCCTGGTAATATGGGTAACCCTGGTAATAAGGATATTGATACGGGTACGGCTGGTAATTGTAAGGCTGGTAGGGCTGAATGGGCGTAATATAAACCACCGGCGGGTAAGTGGTGGGCGTGACCGGGGTTGCCGTTGCAGCAGCGGCAGCAACTGCGGCTGCCGTGGGCGGGATGGACGTGGAGGTTGCCACGTCAACCGGCGCCGGTGTGTTGCTGGGTGCAGGAGTCGCCGTTTCGGTGGGCGTATCGCCTGATTTTTCTTCAACGCCTTTGGCGGTCGAAGAATCAGCAAGCTGTGTTTCAAGCGCCGAGATGGTTCCAATTAATTGGGCGTTGGCATCATCCTGCATGATGACCGGCTGTGCCTGGGTGGGTGCAGCCGCCTGCTGCTGGCTGACAACTTCAATGGGAAGTGAGCAGGCTGCTAACAGCGTTGACATCACAATCATAACGATCATGAGTTTATAGTTTCGCTTCATATGGAGCTCCTTGTTCATCTTATTCCTGGCCATAAAGGTCAGATGTCCTATTACTTAAACGATACCCTCGTTTGAATGTTCCCTCGAAAATACCCTTAACAATCATATTCCAATTTGTTCTACCGGTAAATAGTAATGCGATAAATTAATCCCTCGCCTATCTTCTTTTTAGTCATTTTTTACCGGATTGTGACAGAAATTCGTGTAAGGTTAGGTTAAAACAAACAAATATTATCACCATCATAACATAAAGAGTAAAATGAAAATATATGACTAATTGCCGGCCTTTTTTTTATTTACTGGTGCTCTTGACAGGTCTGTTTTTTATCGGTTGCATTCCTGCCAGGCCTTCACAAACTTTAACTTCGTCGATTATTCCAACCCCCACACCAGACTTTTCGTATTTAATTAATTCTACACCAACTTCCCAATTAAACCAGCCCCCTAAAGATGAAAATTCTACCGGAAAACTGCCGGGCTGTTCAGAATCAAGCGGCAGGGTTTTACCCTACCACATTGAAAACGGCTCTTTTAATTTTCCCATTCAGGGGCGCATCTATCTGCCGCCCTGTTACAATAGCAAACCCTCCACCCCCTACCCTTACATCATCATGCTGCACGGCAAACTTTTTACCGATGACCAGTGGGAACGCCTGGGGCTGACCCGCGCCGCTGACCGTTTAATTGCAGAGGGTGCGATTCCCCCGCTCATCATCGTCATGCCGCTTGAATATGAAACGTCAAGCGACCCGTTAAGTTCCGATTTCGGCGCGGCCATCGTGCAGCAGGTGCTGCCCTGGCTAAAAGAAAATTACCCGGTCGGCTCCGACCGGCGTTGTCACGCTATCGGGGGGCTTTCTCGTGGCGCTTTTTGGGCCTACCGCATCGGCATGCTTAACTGGTCAGAGTTTGGCGTGATTGGCGGGCACAGCCTGCCCAACACCCAGTTTACCGAATATTTTTTGCGCGATCTGGTTAAATCGATTCCGCCGGATGAAATGCCGCGGTTATACCTCGACAGCGGCGACCGTGATATCGCCCTGAAGGAAGTGACCGCTTTTGAAGCGCTGCTGGTTAAATTTAAAATAGCTCACACCTGGCAGATTTATTCGGGTGATCACAGCGAAAGTTACTGGTCGGCCCATGTTGATGATTACCTTCGCTGGTATGCCACACCCTGGAATTTATCCTGTTCACAAGCGGCGGCTCAGTAAGCGGACGCCTTAAACCAGTTCCATATATTTAACATTACCATAATAAAAGGCAGCCCATTGGCCCAGGTCAAATTGCACCCACACATTTTGTCCGCCAATGCCGGTAATGGTAATTACATCGTCTTTTTTCAGTTTTCCCACCACGCTGGCCGTGCTGGTTGAAGGACCGTTACGGATATTTAACTGGTCAACCAGTACGCGTGCTTTTAACGGGTCTCCCGCTTTTTCCAGGCTCAAGATTTCCATGTACTGAGAACCGGCATGAAAAGCCGCCGACCAGGTGCCCGCCTCACTTTTAAGCCAGACATCTGTGCCTCCCAGATTAATCACATTGACCGTGGCGCCTTTAGCCATTGTGCCAAGATTTTTATAAGAAATGCCCGCGCCGGATCGAATGTTGAGCACCGAAACCAGCACCCGCGCCGTTAAACCGCTTTTAACCACCGGTGTCGGTTCCGATCCCGATTGACCGGTATATTTAACCAGGTCTTCATAAGACCCGTTAAACCAGTTCATATCTACGCCGGCATCGATGCCCGGCACTTTGCCATTTTCGCTGTACTGCCAGAATTTCCACGTGCTCCAGCCGGGCGGAATATAAGGTTTTTCGCTGTATGATGCAACCCATAAATCATAATTGGCCCAATCGGATGAAGTTAATATGTGGTCCTTCCAGTAATAATAGGCGGTATAAATGATCGGGCGGCGCGCATCATAGTTTGCCATCTCGCGAATACAGTCCTGAACGCAGGCTGTGTTGGCCGCATTGGATACCTGGTCGTCACGTTCCACATCCAGCACCAGCGGAAAATCGGCCTTACGTTCGCCCATCACCGAAAAAAGGCGGCTGATCTGGTTTTCGGCATATTTGGTAGAGACCACCACATGATAAGCCGAAACCAGCAGTCCGGCTGCTTTGGCATCCGTCCAATAGGTATAAAAACGCGGATCGGTATAATAATCGCCAACTGTGGCGCGGATTACGGCAAAACGATATCCGGCGGCGACCACCGGCTTCCAGTCGCTTCCACCCCCATAGCGTGACACATCGATTCCCGGCGTATAGGTCGCGGTTGATGTTGATGTGCTCGAAACGGCGGATGCCGTAGAAGTGGAAGTAGTAGAAGTAGCCATGCAACAGCTCCTTAAAAACCAAAAAAACTAAACCTGTTAATCCCTGTGCAATTTTTATTCCAAAAAAGCGCTTTAACCTTAAACCAACCTTATCGTTGGCTTAAATTGCTCGTTTTTATATTTATTTTTAATGATTTTTTGATATGATCTAAACAAATGACGTTTAAGATAATCGCCATAAACCGGCCGATTAAAGCCGGATCAAATTACAGGTTCTTACAAGGAAAATAACAGGAGGTTGTTTATGTCCTGGAAACGAATTTTTTACCCCATCATTCTTGTCATAGTGGCCGCGACGTCCGGCTTTGCCGGCGTGCTGGTCGGCGGCCTGGCCGTTTATCAGGCAGTCCGCCAACAGCCGGCGGCTGCCGGCTTAACGGCATCTGCCGTAACGGCGCCGGCCGTTGACCGCAGTTTGAGTTTGGATACCACCCGCATTGAAACCACCATCACCCAGGCCGCGCAAAATGTGGGCCCGGCGGTGGTGACGGTGGTCGGCACCATTCCGGGTCAGATGACCTTTTTTGGCCGCGCCAGTGATTCAACCGTCAGCGGCAGTGGTGTGTTTATCAGTCAGGATGGGTATATATTAACCAACAACCATGTGGTTGACGGCGTTCAAAAAGTGACTGTGGTGCTTGCAGACGGGTCGCAACAGGCGGCGCGCATTATCGGCACCGATCGTTTCGCCGACCTGGCAGTGTTAAAAGGCGAAGGCAGCCCCGGCGCCGTGGCTGCTCTGGGAAATTCGGATGTGTTAAAACCGGGTGAAACCGTGATTGCCATCGGTTCACCCCTGGGTGATTTTAAGAACACGGTCACGGTCGGCGTGG
>JAJTBH010000078.1 GCA_021287005.1 Anaerolineae bacterium | reverse complement strand
TAAATCTGGCCGGCGAAGTCATCGGGATTAACACCCTGGTAGTGCGCAATAGCGGCAGCGGCACGGTGACCGAGGGCCTGGGTTTTGCCATCCCGGTGAACACCGCACGCACCGTGGCGGAGCAGATCATTGAAAAGGGATATTTTGCCCGGCCCTATATGGGGATAAATTTACAATCGATCACGCCCAACATTGCCGCGCGGTATAACCTGCCTGTGCAGTGGGGTGTCTATGTCACCGATGTAGCCGCAAACAGCCCGGCCCAACAGGCGGGTTTGCAGCAGGGAGATATTATCACGCACATCGGCGATGTGGCGATCGATGAAAACCATTCTTATATCAATACCCTCTTTTTGCATAAACCCGGCGATGTGGTCACGCTGGAGGTGGTGCGCAACGGGCAAAGTATGTCGCTGCAAATCACACTGGGCGAGACCCGCCAGACTACCTGATCATAAAATAAGGAATAAAAAACCGGATTCCGTTTTTTAACACGGAACCCGGTTTTTTAATTTTGACGGCGTCTATAAAAAAGATTAAGGCCATCTTCATTATTATTAAGTTTTTTGGCCGGCCACCGCGAGGAGGAATCTGCGCCTCGACTCAACACTTCCCATCCCAGGCAAGATTTCTCGCTGGCGCGCGGAATGACAGACAGTCCTCCCGCCCCACTCTTTTCACGCATTCCCTTTTTTACCGGGCAGCAGGTATAATTTAATCAATAATCCATGTATCCCATCCAGTTCGACACCACCCCTTATACCGCCACCGGGTTTTCTCTGATGATCGTCGGCATTGCCGCCGTCGGCTATATGCTGCATCTTCAAGAAAAACCCAGAACAACCTGGTTATTGATTTTTGGGTTAATCTCATTTTCCCTAAGCATGCTCCTTATGACCTTACAAAGCATTGTCTTTTACGGCAATGCGTTTTACCCTTTGGTGGATGCTTTTTCGGTCATCAGTATGGCCGTAATGATCGAATTTATTTTTCAATTCCCGCGCAACGACCGCAGTCTGTTTTCAATCCTGACCCGCGGCCTCGCATGGATAATGGGCATCGTTTCATTAATATTCTGTTTTATTTACGGTTATCAGATACTGCTCGCCGAAAACTTCGCTTTTAAGATCCCCGATGTTTTTCCTCTGATGAACCCGCTTTCATTTGTATTAGCCTTAAGTCTCAGTATTTATCGCACCATTTCCCTGCAAAAATGGCGGCCACGCGGAATGATGGGTATCTTCGAAGTGTTAATCTGGCCACAAAATCGCCCGGCGCGGTTAATGCGTAATTTTTCACTGGCGCTTTCCATCGGTACCATCCAGGGGGTAGCCAGCCTGGTCCATTTCGACCTTTTACCCGGGGTTAACAACATGGTCTTAATCAACCTTTCCATGTTAATCATGCTGGTAGCTGTGGTATACGCCTCCTTTGACATCACCGCCCGTCAGCCCAGCCTGGTTGTGCGCCTGGTCGGCCTTTCGCTGGTAACACTTCTGGCTGTTTTAAGCGTAGCCGATATGTATTCAACCCCCATCCGAAAGACATTAATGCAGTACCAGTATTCCACCATTATTGATAATACCCGCCGTGTATTGCGCAGTCATCGTATGGAAGGTCTTCCTCCGCAAGTAAGTTATATTTTAAGCTGGTCGCTGAATGATCAAGGGTATCCACACGACAGCGCCAAACCCATTTTGTTGCGGCTGCCGGAAAACAGGAACGCCGCCCTGTTAATCAATCCGGAAATGGATTCGGACGTTCCGGCCATCTGGGGGTATACGAGTTTATTTTATCTATCCCAGACTGCCAATGCCACCGGCAGCAGCATTCGTTATCATTATGGCAGCCATAAACCCGGCAGCTATTTCGAGTACGTTGGTTTTGTTTTTGACCTGGATAAAACCCGGTATGAAGTTGGGTTTAACCTGGACGAATTAAACGGGTTAAATCAGGATGATCAAACCATTATCTTCTGGGCCATTCTGCTTAGTGCGTTGTTTATCCTGTTCTTTTTTTCCTATTCCTTCCGCCACAATTTGACCCAACCGCTCAACCGCCTGCTTGCGGGCATTCATCAGGCCGAAGCCGGCAACCTGGATATTCAGGTTGATGTTACCCACAACGATGAGATCGGCTTCCTGGCAGCCTCATTTAATAAGATGGCAGGTTCATTAAAACAGGAACTGCAGGCGCGTGAAAACGCCGAAGCGGAATTACGTCAGTTAAATTTAACGCTCGAAGAACGCGTTTCCAACCGCACCCGCGAACTGGAAGCCATGTACGAATTAAGCGCAGCCGGCATTCGCACCGCCACACCCGACACACTGGTGCCCATGCTGCTGGAAAAAACCTGCAACGCCTTACGGGCCAACCACGGTTTTATCCTGCTTTTTAACCGCTACGGCGAACGCCGCGATTTATTTACAGCCGCCGTATTAAATCTGCCCATTGAATGGCGCGACCCCTTATCAAATCTTTCCGGCAATGAAGACTGGATCGTTCACGTGCTCAACCAGAACGAACCTCTTTTAATCGCCGACAGCCTCAATGATGACCTTACCCCGCCATTCATGCACGAACCGCAAGCCAACACGCTGATTTTGACCCCCTTGCAGTCTGAAGGCCAGACTCTGGGCTTGATGGGTGTGGCTCGCCCGGTTAACAACAAATTTAACCTTGATGAAATCACACTGGCCATTTCCATCACCAACCAGGTAGGCGTAGTGGTATACGCCGAACAGATGCGCCAGTTTGTGCAGCAAAACAAGGTTCTGGAAGAACGCCGGCGGCTTGCTCAAAACCTGCACGATTCGGTTACACGCTCTCTATTTGAACTGGTAAATTTAACCGACAGCGGCCAGGAACTTTCGGACACACAGCAAATAAATAAAAGCCGCCTGATCTTTGAAAAAATCGGCCAGTCCGCTCGCCAGGCCATTCGCGAGATGCGCCTTTTCATTCACCAACTGCGCCCACCCGAGTTGGAAAAAGAAGGCCTGATCAACGCCCTCGACCTGCGCCTGGCCGCCGTGGAAGGCCGCTCAGATGTGAAAGCGCAGCTCTGCGCCGACGAAGGCATCCGCCTGCCTTATCCCATTGAGGCTGCCCTGTTTGATATCTGTCAGGAAGCGCTTAACAACGCCCTCAAACACGCCCACGCCCGCAATGTGCTGGTAAACTTGCATCATTTTGGCGGCGGTATCTTATTGGAAGTCACCGACGACGGGCGCGGTTTCACCCCCACTGAAAAAAACAAACCCGACAGTGGCTTGAAACGGATGTCGAGCCGCGCCGCTGAAATTGGGGCTGAGATTGAAGTAGCTTCAGCGCCGGGCGCCGGCACACGCGTTACGGTTAAATTAAAGAGTTACCAGGGAGAATAAATTGCAACAAATCCTCATGGTCAAAAATCATGCTGATTTAAAAATTACCGACAGTGGCTCCGGAAGATGAACCCCCCGTTCCCCAGAGCCACTGCCCGTACCGGCACCGAAGCCTCACCTCAACTGCGGTGCCTTTAAAAACTGGTGAAAAAAGCCACCATCTGCCATTGCAGCCGGCTTTTCCCCTCTTTTTTCCCGTTTTTAAGCCGACGTAAAACGCCAGCATATTTAGCGTTAATGAGCGGCGTCAAGAAAAAATCTCCGCTTTAAAAAAGCAGCCGTTTTTGAATTAAAAAATAACACCAGTAAAAATGTTTGTTTCGGGAAAAAAAGCCACAAAAAACCCTTCCGCTGTTTAACCAACGAATGGATTTTTTCTTTTTATCCGGAAATTTCATTCCGAATAATCCAAATTTTATTCCTGTTTTCTCCCCCGACCTGTAAGAAATGTTACAGGAAACCTGTGCGAAATATTACATCAATCCAGGTGCAGCCCGGCTGAAATATGTTTTAATTCATCACGGTTTAATAGGGTGAGCTTTTGCCCTTCCAACCGAATGATATTTAGTCGTTGAAAACGAGCCAGAGCACGGTTTAAATGCCCGCGGCTGGCGCCGATCCACCCGGCCAGTTCACCCTGGCTGACGGGCAGTTCAAACTCATCGCGCTCGCCGTCTTCCTGCCCAAGCCGGCTCAAGTAAATCAAAATGCCCGCCAGGCGGCCCGGCAGGCCATACATGCTTAACATGGCCGTATGCCGCATCAATTTTCTAAGATAAACATCCAGGGTCAGGTTGATGTTGCGCATTAAACGCGGCGAACGCTGCGCCAATTGCGCCAGGTCTTTTTGTGAGATGGATAAAACTACCGCGGGCTGAATGGCAGCCGCACCGGCCATCCGAAACTGGTTTTCGTGCATCATCGGCAGCCCCACCACCGACGCCGGGCTTAACAGGTCGATCATAAATTCTTTACCCTGCGGATTGGCAATAAACAGGCGCACCAGGCCGGATTCAATCAGATAAATATTTAAACAGGGGTTGCCGGGGTTATACAGATGCGCGCCTTTTTCAAAACAGCGTTTGGTAATAAAAGGAGCCAGATGGTTTATTTCCGTATCATTCAGGTCTTTAAAAAGCGGGTAATCCTGTAAACGACTGATATTGCCCATACGGTTTTCCTTTTTTTGTTACGGATGATTTTACTTTTTTAACAAAAGAAATTTTAACATCATTGGGCTTTATCGTTAATGGCTTTTTTCATCCTACGGCGCACTTGCACACCAACCGTACTTAATCACCCCTCAGTCATCTCACCTGAATTAAATTAACCCTGTTTTTGCCCCGTTTTTTGTAAAAAAATAGTTGAAATCTTACCAAATTAGGCTAAAATTATTCTGATTGTATTTATTGGGGAAATAAAAAAAATGCAGACTTATTTCAAAATTTTTCCAGCCGTCGTTTCGTTTTTTATTCCCCCCTATTATTAATCAATTAAACCGGGGCCCGGTTTTATAAGACTCTTATTCCTGATCGGAAGGCCGAAATATAAGCCCGATTCAGGGGGAAACAAAGCTAAACGACAATAACAGTGTCACTCGTTATTAACAAGCATATTAAAAACGATGATTAAAACAGGTCTGTCTTATGCTCAATGGAAATGATAACTCAGCCAATTCGCTCACAGTAAACAAACTGCACCAACTGCCCCTGCCGCCGTCTGATTTTACCGGACGCCGCAAAGAACTGGATGACATTCTGCACCAGGTGCAGGAATGGTGCGTGTTAATCAATGACATTTATGGGGAACAGGGTGTTGGTAAAACCGGTTTGGCGTTAGTCATCGCCGGCCGGTTGGCAGCCGATTACCCGGACGGTCAGCTATTTATCGATCTCAGGGGCAGCAACAGCCAGCCGCTGCCCCCCGAACAGGTGCTGGGGATGGTGATTCACAGTTTTTGGCCCGAAACCGACCTGCCCGACGACCTGATTTCACTGGTCGGGTTATACAACCTGGTTTTAACCGGCAAAAAATGCCTGCTTCTGATGGATAACGCCGATGACGACGGCCAGGTCAGCCACCTCATCCCGCCCGCCGGCAATTTACTTCTGCTCACCTCACGGACCAAACTGTCGCAGGCGGGCATGTCTTCGATATGCCTGGAAGCCCTGCCCGAATCGGATGCGGTCAAACTGCTGTCAAAAATCGCCCCACGCCTGGAAACCGTCGCCGCTCAGGCCGCAAAATTATGCGCCTGCCTGCCGTTTAACCTGCGTCTGCTGGCCGGGCTGGTTGCCGAAAACCCCAACCTGTCGGTGGATAAAGTTCTAAAAAAACTCAACGAAACCCAGAAGCGCCTTAAAAACAACCCGGTCGACAGTCTTTTACAGGTGACTTACGAACATCTCGGCGCGGATTACCAGACCGCCCTGCGCAAACTTTCCGTTTTTGCCGGCTCCTTCGACAATACCGCGGCCGCCGCCGTCTGGCAGGTGGAGGAGCCCCCCGCCCGCGAAACCCTGGACAAACTGGCGCGCTCCGGCCTGCTGCAAGACCTGAACGGGCGTTTTGCCCTGCACGATCTGACTCGTGAATTTTTGAAACGCTTTATTAAGGAAGAAGAAAATTTTGCCGCTCAGGGACGTTTTGCCGCCTATTATGCGCGTATTTTGGCGCTGACCGGCGAATATTGCCGCCAGGATGGCGAGCATTATAAAGCCGGGCTGGCGCTCTTTGACCGTGAATGGGAAAACATCAGCGCCGGTCAGGATTGGGCAGCCCACAACCAGTTAATCGACAAACGCGTGGCGCGTTTGATGTTAAATTACGCCGGCAGCGGCGAAGACTGCCTTGAACAGCGCCTGAACCCACGCGAACGCATTCGCTGGATGGATAACGGTCTGCGCGCCTCGCGTTTGATTGAAAACCGCCCCGGCGAAAGCGACATGCTCAACCACCTGGGCCGCGCCTATGCCGACCTGGGTGAAAATTTGCGGGCGCTGGGTTACCACGAAGACCAGTTAATCATCACCCGCGAAACCGGCGACCGCTGCAAAGAGGCACGCGCCTTGTATAATTTGGGCGCCGTTTACAGCGCCATGAGCCAGATGAACCAGGCCATTAAATATTACGACCAGGCGCTGGCGGTCAACACCGAAGTCAAAAATTTGCGCGGCGCGTGCAAAACCCTGCACCGCCTGGGGCGCATTTATTCCGAAATGGGCGAAACCAACCGCGCCCTATCCTACTTTGAGCAGCAGTTATCCATTGCACGTGAATGCGGCGACCGGCGCGCCGAAGGGCTTGCCCTGGGCAACCTCGGCCTGGCTTATATCGACCTGGACGAGGCCAGCCGCGCCATCGTTTATTTTGAACAGCAGTTATCGGTTACCCGCGAAACCGGCGACCGCCAGGGTGAAGGTCAGGCCCTGGGGCACCTGGGCGCGGCTTATGCCGGGATAAATGAGTTAAACCTGGCCATTACCTATCTTGAACAACAGCTTCAGGTCACACGCGAAACCGGCGAACGCAGCCTTGAAGGTCACTGCCTGGAACGCTTGGGCGGCGTTTACAACCGCCTGGGCGACGACCCACAGGCCATTGCCTGTTACGGCCAGTCCCTCGCCATCAAACGCGAAAACGGCGACCGTCACGGCGAAGGCGCCATTCTGGGCACGCTGGGCACCATTTATTTAAATCGTGAGCAGTCGTTGCAGGCGATTGCCTATTTTGAACAACAACTGGTGATCATGCGTGAAATTGGCGTGCGCCACGGTGAAGCCAACGTGAGCTGGAACCTGGGGCTGGCATACGCCCAACTGCAGCAGTTTGAAAAAGCGGCCAGTTTCATGCAGCCGCGCGTCGATTACGAAAAAACCATCCGCCATTCCTCCGCCGAGGTGCATGCCAGCGTGGTTGAGATACTGCGGCTGTTGAAATAAACGCAGGCAGGTTTGTTTTTTATGTCATTTTCCGGTGTTATTTCTTCAGGATAACTGCGACACACGGCGTGAATCAAGGCGTGACGGCTGACACCAGCACCGCTCGCACAATGCGCCGTTTGTCGTAGTCCTTTCCGGTGAGGTCATAATCTTCACAGGTCAAAAGGGTGATCCAGGCTTTATCCTCGTGTTTAAAAACGGTGGCTGAAGCGGTTGAAGAAATCTGCCGGTTTTCACGTACTTCATAAGTGTAGACCTGCCCGAATTCATGCAGGTAAAACCGGTCTCCATAAGCCAGGTTTTTCAGGTCGCGGAAAAGCCCCGGCGTGTTATCGGCATTCCAGACATGGCCGGTCAACACACTGTTGCCGTTCCAGGTGGGAAAAGCGCTGCCATTTAACCAGCCAATCCGCCCGCCCAGCCAGGATACATCCCAGCCCTTTCCTTGCGAATTTTGCGGTACCCCGACAATTAAAGAGCGGATTTTGAGGTCCGGAATCTCCAGCCACATTCCGCCCAAATCGGCATAAACGACAGCCTGTGGGTCAAGCCGGGTGATCTGCCCGGAGGCAAAACCGGTGTCGGGGATGGTGAAACCGTCGATAGAAACGGAATTGAGCACACTGAATGAAATCAACGAATCGAAAATTTCATTGTTGAGGAAAGCCGTTTCGTCCGGGTTACTGATTGAAGTTGTGCCGCAGATGAAAAGGCGATATTTCCCGGCCGTCAACATTTGACCGTCGTTGATATTGAGGGTGGCTGTGTAGGTGGCAGCATCGTAGCTGATGGCGTTGATGTTGACCTGCCGGTCATCGCTGAGCAGGCCCACACTGCAAGACGTCGTGTCAAAACTGTCGTTTGCACCGGCGTTCACCAGAAGATAGTTAGCCACATGGGTGGCAGAGTGTGAATTTTCGCTATCGTCATGGAATACATCCTGGCTGAACTGTACATACAGTTTGTTGAGACCGCCGCTCAGGCTGGCGCCGTCGCCGGGAAGCGTGCCGTCACTGCCGGTTAACACGCTTAGATAAGCCGTTTTGGAAATTGCCGCACAGGCGCTTGTACCGGCCGCATAATTGGAATCGCCGGAATAATGCGCTTTATAAGATAAACCGTTATTTCCCAGAATGGCAGCAGTGCTCGGATCGGCCACTCCGGCCAACAGCGCCGCGTTTCCGGCGGTTACGCCACTGCCGGAACATGCAACGTTGTTGTAAACCGTAAAAGAAACCGTCCCGGTGGGCAGGGTTCCGCCGCCCGCCAGGGTAACACTGGCATGTAATGTATCGCCGATGTCGGCGCTGTTTATTATATTGTGGTGAGTATCATGAATGACAAGTGTCATACTCGCCGCCTGACGTGTGGCCGTTGCTGTTGGGGTGTGGGTCTGAATCGGCGTGGGGGTAAAAGTCGGAGTCGGCGTTGGAACATCAGTCGGTTCAGGGGTAGACGTCGGAGTCGGTGTCGGGATATCGGTCGGTTCAAGGGTGTCGGTCGGCGTTGGGACCAATACCCATTGGGCGTAAAGGGTTGTATCCGTTGTAAAATCATCCACCGCTCCGTCTGCATAGGTGTCACCGGAGCCCGCCGCCGCTGTATTCCAACTGTCAAAGATGTAGCCGCTCAGGGTA
Organism: Anaerolineae bacterium; assembly: GCA_021287005.1. Lineage (GTDB taxonomy): Bacteria > Chloroflexota > Anaerolineae > Anaerolineales > Anaerolineaceae > JAJTBH01. The sequence goes on along the minus strand of JAJTBH010000078.1, from coordinate 4,307 downwards.
AAAACATTTCCGGGTAAAACATCGCCGGGTAAAGCCGTTTGCGCCGGCATGCTCCCGGATCCGCCATTGGCGTCAAAAGTGATGGCGTGCGTCTGTACGAGCCCAAAATCTACCGTCAGGTTACCGAAACCATCATCACCATCGCCGGTTGTCTCGCTGGCGCCGGAGGGACCCAATGTGATCGGGCTGGAAACAATATTGGTTAATGTTTTGCCGCTGAAGTTGGAAAGGCCGTTGTCCTGGTTATCAACCGCCGTCAGGCCCAAATCTGAAACTCCGAAACTGTCCGTCGGGGTTCCATCGGCGTCAAAATGAGTGCCGCTGCTCCAGTCACCCGGCAGTAAACCGGATAAAACCACCACATAACTTCCAGCGGATAAATTATTAAATTCGTAATAACCGGGATTGCTGCTGGCATCGTTTGCGCTTGTGCTTGTCGCCAGAGCATTATCCAGATCCGTATCGCTGGAGGCGTAAAGCGTGAGGTTTACCCCATTAATGCCCGTCTCACCCGTGTCTCGCAGGCCGTTGTTGTTTGTATCACGCCAGACCAGGTTGCCCAGTTTATAATAGGCCGAAGTGGTGAATGTTTTATCATCCCCGAAATTTTCCCCATACACGTTCTGCATCGTTATCCGGTAATGGTAAGTTGTATTGGGAGCAAGAGAACCGATCACTGCGCTGACCGCAATTTCGCCTGTGCCGCTAACCGGATTGGGGCTGGAATCGACGTAATTACCATAGGTGGTATCCGGGCCATATTCAAAATAAGCATAGGTATAATCATCGCCATTCGGATTAACCAGGGCATTAAGGGTAACGCTGGTGGTGGTAATATCACTGGCATCCATTGTGGTTGGAGGCATATCTTTATATTCAATAGCCCCCAACTCACAGGCGCCGTCTTGCGGTCGCGTTATGCCGCGTTGATCAATGAGAACCGGGTCGCCATTGGCAAAAAGCGGGTTGCTGCCGCTGCTTAAATAAATACAACTGCCATCCGGAGCGGCATTTATGACCGGGCTGTCGGAAAAGGGAGCAAAGGAGGCTATATCGGGTATAAAATTGCTGAGGCGCGGTACCCTGGCATGAATATTAAAGCCTGTGCAGCTTCCATCACTATCCAAATTCTCGCCTGTGATGTTTATCAAGGATGCATTATAGCAGGTATTAGACCCTATGTCGGACACGGCAATGCTGTTGGCGATGCGCATGAAGCCTTGGTTTAAAATGGAGCGTCCCTGGACGGCAATATTTTCATTTAAGGTAATGTTGGTTAAATTGGCCGTACCACTCGTTTCATTATAAATTGCGCCGCCGCCGGAATTGTTAATAGCTCTGTTATTATAAAAAGTAGTGTTGGCGATATTTGTTATTCCGGAATTATAGATTGCGCCGCCGCGAATGCCTACATTGTTGCGGAAGGTGCTGCCGGCGACATTTAAAGTACCAAGGTTATAAATTGCGCCGCCTCGCTCGGACGAATTCCCACTGATTATGGTAAACCCGCTCAGGGAGAGGTTCCCATCTGAATCGATGTAAAAAATTCTGTTTTGACTCGAACCGCTGATGTTGAGCTTTCCCGCACCCGGGCCGATCAGGGTTATGGCACTATCAATGACCGGCAGTGTGCTGGTCAGGGCGATTGTACTGCCATCCGATACGGAAAAATCGATCGTTCCGTCCGCACAGATATCGTTAATGGCCTGGCGCAGCGAACCGGCTCCGCTGTCGTTGTTATTGGTGACAATAATGGCATCCTGGCAGTCCAGCCCGCTGCCCTGGATGGCGAAGGTAAAAGGGTTGGCATTATCATCGTTATTGTTGATGCTGATCGTTGCGCTGCGTGTTCCCGTGGCGGAGGGCGTAAAAGTGATGTTAAAAGCGGTTGAACCCGCGCCCCCAACGATAGTGGAAGGTTGTGAAGTGACGCTGAAATCGGCGGCATTATCCCCGCCAATGTTTACCGCGGGGCTGCCGTTTAATAACAGGTCGTAACCGCCGCTGTTTTGGATGTTAAAAGAATAGGTCCGGCTGTTTCCCGGCCTGATGCTCAACTCGCCAAAATCGGTGCCATCGCCGGCCGATGGGCTGTCGTCGCCATTGCTTATTTCAACGCCATTGCCAGATACATGTATGCTGGCCGGCGTCACTGCGCTGCCTGACAGGTTTAATACATAATCGCCATGACTGGTGTGCAGGGTAAGGCTGGCCGTTTTGGTTCCCAGGCTGGTTGGCAGGAAATGTACGATTAAAGAGGTGCTGTCACCCCCGTTTAACGGTGTGGCGGGCTGCGATTGGATGTTAAACTGGTCGGCGTGGGTGCCCGAGATACTCGACGCAGCGTCGAAGGTTATGGCGCTTGTGCCATTGTTGCGAATGGTGAAAGTGGCCGCCGTATATTCGTTGACCAGTTGACGACCAAAATCATAACTGCCGCCGTTGGCGAGCAGAGTGCCACCAATCGATACCTCCGGAGCGTAATTGGTTAAACTAAAAGCAAGCTGGCTGCTTGAACCGGGCGTAAACAGGATGACATTATAATTTCCTGCGACATTATTGGCGGTGACATTGGCGCCGGCGCTGCCGTTTGATATAACATACGCATTGGCGTCGAAACTGGCGCTTGCCCCGGTAGCCGGCACGTTATGAAAAATCAAGCCGCCGTTCACCGGTTCAACTGCGTTAATCGCCGTCACGTTAACCTTCAGCGGCAAAACAAACGGATTGTTGCTGAAGGTGCTCTGGTTATCTCCTCCGCTTTTGGAAAGCGTGAAACCCTGCGATTCAAAAGCGCCCAGGTCACATGCCCCCACCCGCGACAAACCGCGTTGGTCGCCGGTCGGGCAGCCACTGCCCGCATCAATAGCCGGGCTGCCGGGCAGCAGAGGAACCGTTAACGTATTTCCGCCGTAGTTTCCCGGGGCGCCCACCAGTGGATTACTCGAATCCCCGGTGCAACTGCCATCATCCGCAATCACACGATTCTGGGTATAACTGCTTCCCAAAATCGAACAATTCCGTCCGCTGCCATCGGCAAAAATCGTGTTTGTAATCGATAAACTGCCCCCATTATAATAAAGAGAAGAGCCGCGGCTGTTTTGGGTATTTACGTTTCCAACAAATGTGCTGTTTGAAATTGTCAGACTTCCATAATGATGGTAAATGGCGCCGTAACTTGAGCTGTTTCTGGCAAAGGTGCTGTTACTGATGTCCATATCCCCTACATTTTCAATGGCGCCGTTATAATACTGGCCGATCGCGTTATTATCCAAAAAAGCAGAATTAATGATCGTTGTCGTCCCCTCGTTATAAAGAGCCCCAATTCCCGAATTTTGAAGGGTCATATTTTTTAAAGTAAGATTGTAAGTCGAATTAACGGTGATGATGTTGCTGCCCCCCATACCGTCCAGAACAATCTTGTGCCCGCTGCCGTCAATGGTCATATTGTGGTTAATCTGCAGGGGGTGGAAAGAGAGCTGATAATACAAGGAAATGGTGTAATCATTGTTGAAGGTGATCGTTCCGCCATCGCAGATATCGTTTACCGCCTGGTATAACGAGCCGGCTCCGGCGCCATTGCCGTTTGTGACGGTGATATTACTGGAACAGGCTTTTAATGGCGCTGCCTGAACGTTGAGCACCGGCATTTGCAGCAGCGCGCAGCCGAGCAGAGTTAGTGTCAGCACAAGGCGTATCATACTGCGGCGGAGAAGGGGAATTAGGTCATGGATCATATCGGATCACCTGTTTGGTTTGCATCAATCGACTGGATATATGGCGGGGTAGAACATGCCGAGATAAATATCTGGCGCTCAAACCTGGTTGGAGCATAATAACGGGCTGGAATGAATAAAATAATGGCGGTTCATCCTCTGCGGCGAGACATTTGCGAAAGGCGGCAGAGGATTTGTTTCGTTTGTTTATATTTATGTAAAAAGGTCAGGGGGCAGAAAAAGCAGCTCCTGCGGGAAATATGGATCGTTTCCAAAACGGAATCAATCATTTTATTATTTTGGCAGAAGGGAGAGATAAAAAAAATGCACAAAACTTCCGTTTGTTCTGGTTAAAAACTTCGTGTTTTTATATCGGGCAGGCCTGGCGGCGAGATGGAGTTTTTGTATTTTTTAAAGTTAGAGAAAAATTTTTCCGGACGCCGTGTCAGAAGGTGTTGTAATGCATTAAGTCCCTGGTTTTATCTATGCTATTCCAATTTGTAAAGAATGTATGAACGAATTAAAACCTAGCTGGAAAGATTTTTTGGATCCAAAATTTTATAATTCTTTATAGTGTATTTATATCTTGTT
>JAJTBH010000077.1 GCA_021287005.1 Anaerolineae bacterium | reverse complement strand
AAGCATAACTCCTACAGCACCGAAAAAACCTATGTCCATTGGGCCAAACGCAATATTCTTATGTTTTGTTTTCCATTTTCCTTAATTCCACAATAAAAAAAAGCGCCCTCTGTTTCCGAAGAGCACTCGATCAAGCTAAATTAATTCTCAATTTCCCATCATCGGTCGGAACTTATACCCATACGCATACATTCATCCTCAGAATTCCCTGAGAATAAGAAAACGAATAGTTGCTATAGAGTAAATCTTAAATAATCGAGTAGAAAAACGGCAATTTTTGCCATGAAAAATTACCGTTGGAAACCCAACAACGTCCAAAATCGACCATTTAGGGTTGCAGATGCAATTTAATAAAAGGGGGGATCGAGAGCGGGTGATGGGATTCGAACCCACGAATGTTAGCTTGGGAAGCTAATGCCTTACCACTTGGCAACACCCGCCTGCACGCGTCATTATAGCATGTCCTGTATCCCTGTCAAGCAAAGCCGGCGGCCGCGAGCCGGCAGAAATTCCCCTGGTTCAACTATTTTTTGCCAACCTTAAAAAATGACCCTGTTCAAAACCGCTCGCTTCTGATATCATTATCCGGTTTGGCAGACCTCGGACTATGCAGACCGGGGTCGTTGTATGTATAAAGTTCTGCCCGCCTTTTTTTACGGCCGGACAGTTTTTCTGGAAATTATTTAGTATTTGAAAGCAGGTAGGCATGTTGGTAGAAAGAAAAGATCTCCGAAATATTGCAATTATTGCACACGTTGACCACGGCAAAACCACCCTGGTGGATGGTATGTTAAAACAGGCGCGCGTTTTCCGCGAAAATCAGCAGGTGGCTGAACGTGTGATGGATTCAAACGACCTCGAGCGCGAACGCGGCATCACTATTCTGGCGAAAAATACCGCCATCAGCATCCCCGACCCTGAAACCGGCCAACTGGTTAAAATCAACATCGTTGATACCCCCGGGCATGCCGACTTTGGCGGCGAGGTGGAACGCGTGATGAACATGGTCGATGGTGTTTTACTGCTGGTCGACGCCGCCGAAGGTCCCATGCCTCAAACCCGTTTTGTGCTCAAAAAAGCGCTTGAAATGGGTCACCGCGCCATCGTGGTGATCAATAAAATGGACCGCAAAGACGCCGAACCGGATCGCGCCGTGAACCAGACCTTTGACCTTTTTGTCGAGCTGGGCGCCAACGAACACCAGGCCGACTTCCCCATCATTTACTGCAACGGCATCACCGGCCAGGCCGGTTTAACGCAAGACCTGGAACCCAATTTACAACCCCTGTTTGAAACCATCTTAAAAGAAGTACCCGCGCCCAAAGTCGAAATGGACGCCCCCCTGCAAATGCTGGTGACCAACCTGGGTTATGACGATTATCGCGGCGTCACCGCCGTGGGACGTATTTTTAGAGGCAAAATGACCGCCGGCCAATCTCTGGCGCGTATCACCCTGACGGATGAAATCTTACCCGAAAAAGCGCGTTATTTATACGTGCACCAGGGCCTCGAACGGGTGGAAGTTGCAGAAGCCGAAGCCGGCGAAATCGTCGTGCTGGCCGGTCTGGAAGGTATTGCCATCGGCGAAACCCTGGCCGACGCGGCTACGCCCGAAGCTTTACCGCGCATCCACGTCGAAGAACCCACCGTGCGTATGACCTTTGGCGTGAATACCTCGCCCTTCTCCGGTAAAGAAGGCAAATGGGGCACCTCACGCAAACTGCGCGAGCGCCTTTTTGATGAACTGCGCAATAACGTGGCCCTGCGTGTGACCGAAACCGACAGCCCCGATACGTTCATCGTCTCCGGGCGCGGTGAATTACACCTCGCCATTCTGATTGAAACCATGCGCCGCGAAGGGTATGAGTTTCAGGTTTCACGCCCCGAGGCCATCTTCATTCAGGGCGATAACGGCGAACTGCTTGAGCCTTTCGAAGAAGTGCATATCGAAGCCAGCGCCGAAACCGTGGGCACCGTGGTTGAAATGCTCGGCACCCGCCGCGGCCGCATGCTCGATATGATCAACAACCCCGACAACACCGTGCACCTGACCTACATCGTGCCGACCCGCGGTCTGCTCGGTTTTCGTTACCAGTTCTTAACCGCCACACGCGGTTCCGGCATCATGAACACCATCTTCCACGGTTATGAACCGCTGGCCGGCACCATCGTCTCACGCACGACCGTTTCGGTCACCGCCTGGGAACCGGGCGTTACCACCGGTTATGGCTTAAAAAACGCCGAAGAACGCGCCACCCTCTTTATCGGCCCCGGTGTGGATGTTTACGAAGGTATGGTGGTTGGCGAAACCTCACGCGGCAACGAATTAATCGTCAACGTCTGTAAAAAGAAACACCTCACCAATATGCGTTCGGCCAACAAGGATATCGAAGTACGCCTCACGCCGCCCCGTTTGATGAGCCTGGACGAAGCCATTGAGTTTCTGGGCGACGACGAACTACTCGAAGTTACCCCGCTCAATTTCCGCATTCGCAAACGTATCTTAAACACCGAAGACCGCAGCAAAAGCCAGAAAAAAGCCCGCGAAGTCCTCGAAGGATAACAAATTTCATCCCCGGCCAAAAACCGGGGATGTTTTTTTATGCACAAAAACTGCTCATCGTTTTGGTAAATATCTGCACGCAGTCCAACACGCTTTTAACATCCACCCATTCTTCGGCGGCATGCGCCCCCGCGCCCAGCGGCCCCAACAAAATGCTGGGAATACCGGCCGCCCATAACGTGGCGGCATCCGTCCAATAAGCCACCCCCACCCGCTCCACTTTGCGGCCCAATACCGCTTCGGCAGCCGCCGACGTTTGCGAAATGACGGCGGCCTGCTCGGGGGTTTCCATGGGCGGGCGCACCATACCGCGCCGGATGACCGCTTTAAAAGCCGGGTCATTTTTGGCCAGCTCGTTAATAATGTCCTGGAGTTCGGCTTCGACCATTTTGACCGATTCGCCCGGAATGGTGCGTCGTTCCACCGAAAGCACACAGCGTTCGGGATAACTGGCCCAATCCTGCCCGCCGCCTATCAGTGAGGCGTGCACCGAACCGCTTTTTAAGTATTTATGAAGCGGTTTCGCACGCAGCTTTAAATCCAACTTTTCCAGGGCGGTTAACACACCGCCCATTTTGGTAATGGCATCCACCCCCAGGTCGGGGCGCGAGCCGTGCGCGGCTACGCCAATGGTTTCCACTTCCAACCACACAAAACCGCGGTGCGCCACAATCAACTGCAAGTCGGTCGGTTCGGCAATAATCGCCCCATCGGCAGACCATTGTTTAACCACCGCCTCGGTGCCCAGACCGGCATACTCTTCATCCATCACCCCTGTAAAAATCACATCACCGCGTAGATTAAGGCTTTTGGCTTGCGCAACCGCCAGCATACAGGCAGCCAAGCCGCCTTTCATGTCGTACGCCCCGCGTCCAAAAATTTTTCCATCGCGTAAAGTGGCGCGTGCATCCGCCGGCTGCATGCCGGCCACGCCCACCGTATCGATATGCCCGTTAAGCATCAGGGTTTTGCCCCCGCCGCTGCCCCGCGCAATGCCAATCACATTCGGGCGTCCCGCTTTTACTTCCTGCAATACTACTTCCAGGCCGGCTTCTTCCAGCCAGTGGGCGATAAAACGGGCAATTTCAGCTTCGCCCGCCCCGCCCGCCACCAGGTCGGGATTAATTGAATTGATGTTAACAAGGTTTAATAATAATTGTTCCTCAGGGATCATGGATGACACCTTCCTAACGCCAGAGTTTAACCATGTGGTTTTTATTATAACGTATTGACAAAACTTAGTATATTTTTACCTCGCTGTTCTATTAAGGTATAGAAATTTTTTAAATCGATATTTCATATGTTTTTTATCCCCTCTCTTAAGAATAATCCCTTAATCAAAATTTAACTGGATTCAGTAAAACCAAAAATCTTTACAATACTTTCAATCGGCCTTTTATCTGCCTCTCAGGAAAAAGCCCTAAAAACATGTTATCATAATATTTAATATCAAATTTCAGGTATTGGGTCATCCATACCACAGGAGAAACATTTATATAAGACAGGATCAATGATGTATTTGCAGAAAAAAAACAAAGACGACCTTCGCGCCCTTATGCGGCACGATCTCGAATATCTTTACGGCCCCGCGGCAGGGCAAACAGCTTTTAAAAAACTTTCTGTCCTGCTGGATCAATTTCCCGGCGCCTTAAATTCACAAAACACAGCCGCCAGGCTGACTCAAAAAGACTCCATCCTGATTACCTATGGCGACCAGATTAATGCCCCCGATCTGCCGCCTTTGGCTGTTTTAAACCGGTTCTGCCTGGCGCACCTTCAAGGCCTCGTGAGCGGGATTCACCTGCTGCCTTTTTATCCTTATTCGTCCGACGATGGTTTTTCGGTTATAGATTACCGTCAGGTAGACTCGCACCTGGGTGACTGGAGCGATATTGGCCGTCTTGGGCAAACCTTTAAATTAATGTTCGATGCGGTCATCAACCATATCTCGGCTCAAAGCGATTGGTTTAAAGCTTATCTTCGAGACGATCCCGTTTATTGTAATTTTTTCATTGAAACAAATTCTTCTCTCGACCTTTCACGGGTCGTACGCCCGCGTACCCTGCCTTTATTGACGCCATTTACCACCCCCTCCGGGATTAAATCCGTCTGGACAACTTTCAGTGATGATCAGATTGACCTCAACTATGCCAACCCGGATGTCCTTTTGGAAATCATTGCTGTTCTGCTTTTTTATATCGGCAAAGGAGCCGGCTTGATCCGGTTGGATGCAATTGCCTACCTGTGGAAAGAAATCGGCACAACCTGCATCCATTTGCCGCAGACGCATCGTGTCATCCAACTCTTGCGCACCATTCTGGATGAAGTCAGCCCACAGGTTGCCTTAATCACTGAAACCAATGTGCCGCACGCCGATAACATCGCCTATTTTGGCGGTGAACGAGCGGAAGCTCAACTGGTATATAACTTTGCCTTGCCGCCTCTGGTGCTGCATACGCTGCGCTGCGGGAATGCCCGCGCCTTAAGCGGTTGGGCATCCGCTTTAGATATCCCCAAACCCGGTGTAACATTTTTTAACTTTCTGGCCTCACACGACGGCATCGGCCTTAACCCGGCGCGCGGGATCTTGTCGGAAGCGGAAATAGATGCCCTGGTGCAGGGCACCTTACAGCGCGGTGGATGGGTGAGCAGCAAAAACAACCCCGATGGCAGTACCAGTCCTTATGAGATGAACATCAATTATTTTGATGCGCTTAACCAGGCGGATGATATTAACTTTCCCGGCAGATCAATCGCGCGGTTCATGTTGGCGCAGAGCATCATGCTGGCCCTGGTCGGCATGCCCGGCATTTATTTTCACAGCCTGTTTGGTTCACATGGTTGGCCCGAAGGCGTTAAACAAAGCGGCCGCGCGCGCACCGTCAACCGCCAGAAGCTGGATCTGGAAATTTTGGAAAGGGAACTGGCAGATGAAACATGTGAAAGAAATAAGATATTTGCATCCTTCTCGGCCATGTTAAGCGCACGCGCCGCTTCTTCGGCTTTTGACCCCTTTGCCGGTCAATCCGTTTTAAATCTGGACGAGCGCATTTTTGCCATTCAACGCTCCAGCACAGATGGCAGCCAAAAAGTGTTGTGTTTGTTTAACGTCAGCGACACTGTCGTTAATCTGCCGAATTCTCTATTTAATTTTTTGCCTGCCGGTTCATTGGAATGCAAAGATTTAATCAGCGGTAAAAATTTTTCCCTTCATGAATCAAACCTGTCGCCTTACCAGGTGCTTTGGTTAGACTGTAACGATCGTCAGAAAGGGGGAACGGGATGAACACATCCGGTTTAGAAGGGGGACGGGAAAAATGCCCGAGCCGCCGGGTCGGGTTATTATCCACTCGTTTTGAGGGAACCGATGGCGTTTCTCTTGAAACCGAAAAATGGATTCACGTCTTAAAAACCCTGAATTGCGATTGTTTTTATTTTGCCGGCAGTTGTGATTGGGACCCCGAGCATAGTTTTATTGTGCCGGAAGCCAATTTTAAACACCCCGACATTCAACGCCTGAACGAGATTGCCTTTTCATATCGCACCCGGCCACTTGAAGTAAGCCAAAAAATTCAGCAGTTAAAAGATTATCTCAAACAAAAAATTTACGATTTTGTACGTACTTTTGACCTGGAAATTTTAATCGTTGAAAACGCACTGGCTATCCCGCTAAATATTCCTCTGGGTCTGGCCCTGACCGAATTTGTAGCCGAAACCGGGCTGCCCATGATTGCCCACCATCACGACTTTTTCTGGGAACGTAAACGGTTTTTGGTGAACTGCGTCTGGGATTATTTTAATATGGCTTTTCCGCCACATCTGCCATCCATTCATCATGTGGTTATTAACTCCTCCGGCGCCAATCAGCTCAGTTTGCGCACGGGCATTTCGAGCATGCTTATACCCAACGTGATGGATTTTGACACCCCGCCCGGACCGCCCGATACCTACAGCAGCGATGTGCGCTCCGCCCTGGGATTATTCCCGGACGAAATGCTTTTTTTGCAGCCCACACGGGTGGTGCCGCGTAAGGGAATTGAACACGCCATCGAACTGACCCGCCGCCTGGGCAAAAAAGCTCAACTGGTAATCTCACACGCCAGCGGCGATGAAGGTTATGAATATGAAAAGCGGCTTAAAGAATTTGCCGAGATGCTGGAAGTAAAAGTCAAATTTGAAGCCGATATCATCCGCAATGACCGGGGGCTGGTTAATGGGCGCAAGATATATACGCTGGCCGACCTTTATCAGCACTGCGACCTGGTAACTTACCCGTCTGATATTGAAGGTTTTGGAAATGCCTTTCTGGAAGCCGTTTATTATCGCCGGCCAATCGTGGTGAATAACTATTCAATTTTTGATACCGATATTAAGCCCAAAGGTTTTCAGGTAATCGAATTTGACGGGTATATCACCGATCAGACCATTGAACACACCCGCCAGGTGCTTGAAAATAAAGCTTTATTTGAAGAGATAGCTGAGCACAATTACCAACTGGCGCGCCGGCATTATTCGTATACTATGTTAAGAAGAAGACTGCAAACTTTGCTGGCCGATTGTTTTGGAGAGGAGATCCAGTGTTAACGTTTGAATCCCCCTATTTAGAGTTATTAAGAGATTACATCAATCTGCGCGACGTTCCCTTTACGGAACGCGGTTCGCGTTTACTGGTGTTTCGCAGCAATTCACACTTTGCCGTGCGCCTGGCTGAACGCTGGTATAAACGGGACCAGCGCCTATCAGCCTATCGCAGCCGCCCGCCCATCGTCGATCAATGGGCGCTGACGGATGAAAAAGGAAACATGCTGGATTTTGATCTGGTGACCAGACCCGACCGCCTGGAAATCAATACGAGCGTGGGGCTGTTTACCATGTTTTTCCTGGATAGTGAAACCCTCATGCTGCTGCCTCCGCAGGGGCGTGTGGGCATCAGCTTTATTGCCAACCTGGATATCGCCTGCCCCGACCGGCGCGGCGGCATTTTGCGCCTATCGGGTGACATTCGCCGTAATGTGGCCTATACCACCAACGCCGCCATCCTCAACAATGAAGCGACCGCATTGGGGCCTGAAGCCCAGATGATTAACTTAATCATCGAGGCGCAGCCCGGAGCGGCCATCATGCTTAATATCACCCCGCGGCTCGGTTTTAATCGCTACATTCCGGACCCCTGGGCCGCCGCCGAGGATTCGGCCCGGCGCTGGCATGATTGGTTTGCCGCCGTTCCGCCCGTTTTGGAGCAGTATCGAGAACGTTATTATTTTGCCTGGTGGGTCATGCGCGCCGGGTTAATTTCAACCCGTTATTACACAACCCGCGAAGCCATGACGCCATCCAAACTGCATTATGTCGGCATATGGCAGTGGGATGCCTATTTCCACGCCCTGGCTTATCGTTACGTCGATAAACGCCTCGCTCAAGATCAACTACGTATTCTGCTTGACCACCAGCAGGAAGACGGTATGTTACCCGATGCCGTACATGACGAGGGCATTATCACTCATCTTAACTTTCCGGTGGATGCCGATGTCACTAAACCGCCGTTGGTGGCCTGGGCTGCCTGGAAATTATACGAATATGACGGCGATCGTGAATTTCTGAATGAAATTTACGAACCCATTGTGCGCTGGAACCAGTGGTGGTTTAACAAAAACGACCAGGATCGAAACGGGTTATGCGAATACGCGCACCCCTTCTCATCCGGCCTGGATGACAGCCCGCTCTGGGACGACGGTATGCCGGTTGAAGCGCCGGACCTGAACACTTACCTGTGTGTCCAGGAGGAAACGCTTGGAAAAATTGCCAGGGTCATCGGCGAAGAGGAGCAGGCCCGGCGCTGGTTCGCCCATTCCGCGGACCTTGCCCAACGTATGCTGCAAAACATGTGGGATGAAGAAGCCGGCTTATTCTGGGCTTCGCACAACGGCCAGCGAATTAATGTGCGCACGCCTTTTAACCTCTTCCCGTTTATGACCGGCAAAATGCCGATCGAAGTGACCCGGCGCCTGGTGCAGCATATCACCGATGAAAAACAATTCTGGCCTTTATACCCTGTGCCGACGGTGGCAATGGATGACCCCAAATATAACCCCGAACAAATGTGGCGCGGCCCCACCTGGATTAACATCAATTATTTATTAATTGAAGGGTTGCAGCAAAGCGGGTATGCCGGCATTGCCCGCAGCTTGCGTGATAAAACCCTGGCTTTAATTAACAATGGTCATAAGGATATTTACGAATATTATCATCCTGAAACGGGGCAAAACCCGCCGCGTGCCGCAGCTATTTTTGGCTGGTCGTCGGCTATTTATATCGAACTGGCCATTCAGGCCTCTCAAGAACATCTTTCCCAAACAGAAAACGAGGACACATGAAAATCGTCTTATTACATTATGCTGCTCCGCCGGTTATTGGCGGCGTGGAAAGCGTTATGGGGCACCACGCCAACCTGCTGCACCAGGCCGGTTACCAGGTGCTCATCCTGGCCGGACGCGGCGAACAGGTGGATGAAAACATCCCCTTCATGTCCATCCCCTTATTGGATTCACGTCACCCCGATATTTTAAAAGCCAAAGCCGCTCTTGATCAAGGCATCATGCCCGCAGAATTTGACCGGCTGACCGCCACCATCAGCGAATCGCTGCGCAAAATGCTTTCTCCTTCAGATGTTTTAATCGCCCATAACGTCTGTTCCCTCAATAAAAACCTGATGCTCACAGCCGCCATAAAAAACCTGATGCAAAAACCGGGCGCGCCGCGCCTGATTTTATGGCATCATGACCTGGCCTGGACGACTCCGCGGTATATCAACGAATTACACGACGCTTACCCCTGGAATCTACTTAAGAATGATTGGCCCGAAGCCATTCAGGTCACCATTTCACGTTCCCGCCAGGTTGAACTGGCGCAGTTATTAAATGTTCCGGAGGAACGTATTAAAGTAATATCCAACGGCGTAAACATCAATGCCTTTCTTAAACTGGAAAGGCTGACTCGCCAGTGGGTTAAAAAACTCAAACTGCTCACTGCCAGCCCGCTGATGCTGCTGCCGGTGCGCATTACCCCGCGCAAAAATATCGAACTGGCCATCCGCACCCTGGCCGAACTGCGCAAAACTATGCCCGATGCCACCCTGGTCGTTACCGGCCCGCTCGGCGCCCACAATCCCGCCAATACCAGTTATTTTGAAAGCCTGACACAACTCAGGGCTGAATTACACCTTGAAGAAAATTTTTTATTCCTGGCCGAACAAAGCGAAGAATACCTTCCCGATTCAGTCATTGCCGATTTTTACCAGCTTGCCGATCTGCTCTTTCTGCCCAGTCGGGAAGAGGGTTTTGGTATCCCCATACTCGAAGCCGGACTGGCCGGACTGCCCATCTTTTGCGCCGATATTGCGCCGCTGCGGGATATCGGGGGTGAATATGCCACTTATTTTTCACCAGAGACCGAGCCGCAAACATTGGCCGCCGAAATCTCCCGGCAATTGTCGGTAGACAAAATATTTAACCTGCGCCGGCGGGTGAAACAGGAATTTACCTGGGATCAAATTTTCAGCGAACAAATTCAGCCTCTGTTAAGTGATCGAGAGGAATGACATGAAAAAACATTATTTAAAAACAACCTTCAAAAAAATCCTGATACCGGTCCTGAGCGATTCATCTTATGAAAGCGTGCTGGCGGCCACCCGCCTGGTTGCCGGGGAAGGTCAGGTAACCTTGATCGGCCTGGTGAACGTGCCCGAGGGCAGCCCGCTCAGTGCCGCCGCCGTTTCCGCCCGAGAAATTCGCCAGAAGCTGAAAACACTCTCTCAAAATGAACACGTGCGGGTGGATGTGCATGTCCATGCTTCTTATAACCTCTGGAACGAACTGGTCAGTGTTGTTAATGAAAAACGGCCTGATTTATTAATCCTGGTCTGGCCGGATGATTTTAATACCATCCAGATTCCAAACGATGCCCTGGCGCACCCGCCCTGTGACGTGGCTATATTTAGCGGAAAAATTCCCACCCGGCCGCAAAATGTGCTGGTTTCCATTCGCGGCGGCCCCTACGCCGAGCTGGCCATCCGCATGTCAGACGCCATTTCGCACAGCAGCCATGCCAAAATCACCTCGCTGCACATTTCCACCCCCGGGGCGGTGGCTCGCGCCGATGCACCCTTCCGCAGCCTCGAAAAAGTGCTGGTTCATATGCCCGAAATTCACCGCGAGACCGTGGAAACCAGTGATCCATTGGCGGCCATTATCGACGCAGCCTGCCGTTATGACCTGTTAATTATGGGCGCCACTGCCCGTCCCGAAAATGCATCCTCACCGCTTGGGCCAGTAGCTGAAGCCGTATTAAACAATGGAAAATGCGGCGTGATTATTGTTAAAACGCGCCGCCCGGCGCCGCTCAGTTTTGAAAGTGAAATCGTGGGTGGCTCGGCCATCTCGGTGTTGGTGGATAAATGGTTTGCCGAAAATACCTTTCACGCCAATGAATTTAACGATCTCAAAACCCTCTATGCGTTAAAAGAACGCCAGAATGTCAGCATCAGCCTGGCACTGCCGGCATTAAACGAAGAAGAAACCATCGAAAATGTGATCCAAACCGTGCGCAAAGCCCTGATGGTGGATGTGCCATTACTGGATGAAATTGTACTGATCGATTCAAACTCAACCGACCGCACCCGTGAAATTGCCCGCGACCTCGGCATTCCCGTTTACATCCACCAGGAAATGCTGCCACAATATGGCGCGCGCCGGGGCAAGGGTGAAGCGCTCTGGAAAAGTTTGCTGGTTACGCGCGGCGACATCGTGCTCTGGATCGACACCGACATTGTTAACATCCAGCCCCATTTTGTTTACGGTTTGATCGGCCCCCTCTTAATCCGCCCCGAAGTTCAGCTGGTGAAAGGTTTTTACCAACGTCCATTAAAGGTGGGTGATAAATTGCAGGCCGGCAGCGGTGGACGTGTGACCGAGTTGAGCGCCCGCCCCATGCTCAACCTGTTTTACCCCGAATTATCCGGTCTGATTCAACCGCTGGCCGGTGAATATGGCGGCCGGCGCACCGCATTGGAGCGTGTGCCGTTTTCATCCGGTTATGGTGTTGAAATTGGGCTGTTAATTGATATGCTTGAATTCTTCGGCATCAACGCCATCGCCCAGGTGGATCTGGAGGAACGCATTCACCATAACCAATCACTGGAGGCATTAAGTAAAATGTCCTTCACCATTATGCAAACCGTTTTTCACAAGCTGGAACGGCGTTTCGGCCACAGCTTGCTGGATGAAGAAAACCGCGCCATGAAATTAATTCGTTATGAACCCGGTCGTTTTTTCCTGGATTTCGAAGAAATTAACGCCCTGGAAAGACCCCCCATGTTGGAGATTCCCGTATACAAAGAGCGACGCGCCCAATGACCCATTTTATCTTTATTCGCCACGGAGAAACCGATTGGAACCTTGAAGGCCGCTGGCAGGGTCAATCGGATGTTCCCCTCAACACCACCGGCATCACACAGGCTGCAAAAATCGCCTCGCGATTAAAAAACCGAAAAATTGACGCCATTTATTCCAGCGATTTAATCCGCGCCCGCCACACGGCTGAATCCATCGGTCAGGCCATCGGGCAGCGGGTATATCTGGATGTACGTCTGCGTGAAATTAACCAGGGAGACTGGCAGGGATTATTAATCGCGGAGATTGAAGGGCGATACACCGATGCATTACAAAAAAGACGCTCCGACCCGCTTTCATTTGCACCGCCCGGTGGTGAAACCGCTCAGCAGGTGCGTGACCGTGCCGTTGAAGCCATTTATGAAATCAGCCGTTTATATCCTGCGGGAACCGTTTTAGTTGTTGCGCATGGGTTTATTATTGCCGTGTTATTAACCCATTTTAAAGGTTTGCCGTTTGAACAGGTCTGGTCGCAGATTCCCAAAAACTGTGTGCCAAAAAAGCTGGATATTTACGTGCCTTAAAACATTTAGATCTTTAAAAACAACCGGCCGGTGTTAAATAAACCGGCCGGTTGTTTTTAACTTTATATCGAACTTCAATTTTCACAATCACATAAACACCGGGCTTCTTCAAAACCGTTTGCCTCGGTCACAACTACCAGCACGTCTCCCGGATAGATAAGCGTATCCCCGTGCGGCAGCAGCACTGTGCGTCCGCGCCGGATGGATGAGATGACGCAGTTTCGCGGCCAGGTTAAATCGCCAATGGACTTGTTGGCGCATGCCGCTCCCGGATGGACAAGAATTTCATGCACTTCCGCGCCGCTTAATATGCCCAGACGTACCTGTTGGATGCGATGTTTGGAGGAAACCCGTTTGGCCAAAGCCGCATCATATGCTCGAATAACATCTCCGCGGCGCAGCAATCCGAGCAGATGTAACGGATGGTCGCGCTCAACCACCGGCAGGCGGCCGATATTGCGTGTGCTCATGCGTTTTAACGCCGTACCAATGGTATCCCCTGGAAAAACCGTAACCAGGTGGCGTGAACAAATCTCTCCCACGGTGGTGGTGGAATGATCTTCAGTTTCCGCATTACGGATATCGGCCAGAGTTAAGATACCCACCAGATCACCGCCCGCATTGATCACCGGTAATCCATGACGACCCGATGCGCTCATAAATTCAACCGCAGAAGACAGGTTATCTGTTTCGATTAAGTGTGTCAGGTCTTTGTTCATCACTTCCTGAACGGTGATTCCTTCCAATA